>CAMYJN010000034.1 GCA_947258625.1 uncultured Polyangiaceae bacterium
GCGATTGGCGACTTCGGCATAGCTGGCCACCCGGTCGCCACCCTCAGCGACGGTGATCACACGGCTGCCTTGGTAAAAACGCCGACCGTGCTCGAACAAATCCGAGATCAGAAGCGGCCGGTCCATCATCGTCGAGAAGCTCACCTAGACCTCCTTCAGCTCGGCAACGGCAGTCAGTCGGCTTGGAAGCCGGCCGTCTTGTGTGCGCCGTCGCAAAACGGTTTGTTCTGCGAATGACCGCAGCGGCAGAGGGCTGCTTTCTTTCCGGTCCACGCTTTGCGCCCGCTCGCCGCAACGATGGTGAAGTTGCCGCTCAGCAAGAGCGGCCCGTTGGGCGCTCGGCCGACCTTGAGGGTCCCGCCGGGCGCGTCGAACCCTTCCCCGCGGTCTCCGACCGCTCCATAGTCTTGGAAGCCCGCCTCTTCGTGGCTGTTGTCGCAGAACGGTTTGTTCTTCGATTGCCCGCAACGGCAAAGCGCCGTGCGGAATCGGACGCCGGGCATGTCTTCGGCGGCGCCGTCCACGTCCAAGTCTCCGCGAACGTAAAGCGGACCGTTGTACATTACGGAGACGACGTTCTCGGCATCCGCGACCTCGTGGCTGCTTCCGTCTTTGCGCTCGTACGTCAACGCGCCCGACGGACAGCGAGCAACCACTTCCGCAACCTCACCCGGGTCTACCTGGTCGGGCTGACACCAGGGTTGCCGGCCGCCAACGAAAAGCTCGTTGTTGGCCCGGCCGCACTCACCGATGTGAATGCACAGACGCCCGTCCCATTGGACATCGGACTTGGCACCGGGGTACGTGACAACCTTCTTTTCGCTCATGGGTTTTCTCCTGATACTACGGCCTCGTTGGACGCCACTCTGAAGTCGATTTCTTACTACAGCGAGCGCAAAACCACTACCGCGAACCGTCGCTCGATCGCGCGACAGTCGAGGGCGTGGTACGGAAGCTGTCCAGATGGGGCATCACCACCACCCTCACGCCACCGGGGCCGATGTCCAGGGCAACCGTCGACGATTGTCCGCCGCGCTTGCACTGACGGCCACGTACATGGTTGCGGAAGTCGTCGGGGGCCTCGCAGCCAACTCCTTGGCCCTGCTCGCCGACGCGGGGCACATGTTTTCAGACGCAGCTGCGCTCGGCCTCTCTGTGATGGCGGTGACCTTGGCTCAGCGCCCGGCCACCATGCAGCGTACCTACGGTTTTCATAGGGCCGAGATTCTCGCCGCGCTCGTGAACGGGGCTGCGTTAGTCGCCCTGTCCGTACTGATCGCGCGTGAGGCTTGGGAGCGCCTCGCCCAACCTCCCGAAGTACAAGGCGGGTTGATGCTGGCGGTCGCCGGAGGTGGACTCGCAATCAACTTGGCAAACCTGATGATCCTCAGCGGCGGCCGCGAGAGCAATCTCAACGTACGCGGTGCCTGGCTGCATGTCATGGCTGACACCTTGGGAAGCATCGGCGCCATGTCCGCTGGCGTGGTGATTTACTTCTTTGAATGGCGTTGGGCCGACCCGGTCGCGTCCTTCGTCATTGCATCGCTCGTCTTGTACTCCGCCTGGGGACTCGTCCGAGAAACCCTCGACGTGCTCATGGAAGGCGTGCCAAAGGGCATCTCCATCCAAGACGTCACCTCGGCCCTCGAGGAGCTTCCCGGCGTATTGGATACCCACGATCTGCACGTTTGGTCGTTGACGAGCGGGCGGAATATCGCCACGGCCCACCTGATCATCGCAGAAGACGCCGACCACCAGGGCATCATCGATGCGGCAAACCGGACTCCTGCGCTTCGGGAGGAATCGACGCCAACGCGCTGGGGCTCATCGTGGCCGTCATGCACCAACACGAATCCGGATCGCGACCCGCAGCGACGGCACAATCGTTGCTCTGTCCGCAGAGCGGACACTTGTTTTCATCATCGCAGCTAGGACGCTTGTTCATTCCATTTCCGTGATGGCTTCGATTTCGGTGAACCGCCGTTGGTAGAGCTCTTCGATGTAGGAGTGCATCTCGTTGAGCCTCACGATCTGCTTTTCTGGAGAGGCTTCCTTCTCGTTGGCGTCACAGAGCTTGGACAGTTGCTCGACCGCCTCTAGCGAGCTGCTAGCGCGCGTTGCAGAAATCGCGACCAGCGCAGTCATCGCCAGAGCCGGCAAGGCAACCATCAAGAGACGCGACCACACCCCTGGGGGTGTTCGCTGAACCATCCAGGGCGTCATCACCACCAAGAGAATCGCCGCCAAGCTGGCTAGAATCCAGGGGCCGTGGCGGTGCCAAACGTGCCTCCATGCGCCAGCGGTTCGCTCCAGGCGCGCCTCGTTGCACGGATCGGAGTCCTTCAGGTAGCGAAGCTCGTCCTCGACGGCGTCAGCGAGATCTTCGGCCAGTCGTTCGTTCAGACTCACGCGCGAAAGGTCCACGGCGCGCGCTTCAGAACGGTTCTCCGGGGGCACCATCGAGAAGCGGTTCACATAGACCGTCCGGCCGGAGGCGGTCGTATACGAGTAAAATACCGGCGCCGACTGGGCCTGAGCGATTCCTGCAAGCACTAGCACCAAGGCTACGATGAGAAGGCGCATCAGTTCCTTTTCGTGAAGGAGGATAGAATCAGCATCCCGAGGACGGCGCTGAGAAACGAGCCAAGTATGATTCCGATCTTGGCCGAGACCAAGAGCTCTCCGGACAGGCCAAGCGATGCGATGAAGAGCGCCATGGTGAAGCCGATGCCGCCGAGGAATGCCGCGCCGCCAAGGACCGGCCAGGTCACGCCCTCCGGCCGCGTCGCCCAACCGACCTTGACCGTCAGCCACGAAGCGCCGAAGATTCCGATGGGCTTGCCGAGAAGCAGCCCTGCGGCCACTGCGAGGGACACAGGCTCGCCGATTCGATCGAGCTCGATTGCGACGCCGGCATTGGCGAGCGCAAAGAGCGGCATGATCACGAACGCAACCCATGGATGAAGCGCTGCCTCGAGCCGAAGCAGGGGTGAGACCGCCTCTCGAGAGGCAAACGATAGGTCTGCAACGAGCTCTCTGGCGCGTTCGATGCTGGTCTCTGGCTTGCGGAGCGTGTCGTTCACGTGCCGCAGGAAACCGAGGAACTGGTTCCCACCGATCCACGGTTGGGCAGGTGTCAGAAGGCCGACCGCGACACCAGCAATGGTGGGGTGTACACCTGATTCGAGTGTGCAGAGCCATACCCAAACGCCAGCGATGAAGTAGATGCCGATCGAGCGAACGCCAAGTCGGCTCAATAGAATGATTGCGGCAATTCCAACTACGGCACCGGCCAACCACGTCCCACTAATCGACTCGGTGTAAAAGAAGGCAATCACCACTACCGCCATGAGGTCATCGACGATCGCCAGGGACAGCATCAGGATGCCCAGCCCACGGGGGATGCGATTCCCTAGGAGCGACATGCAACCCACGACGAACGCGATGTCCGTCGCCATTGGGACCGCCCAGCCTCGCTCCCCCGCCTCGCCGTATTGAAACACGAGATAGATCAACACCGGCGCAACGACGCCACCAAGCGCCGCCGCGACAGGCAGGGCGACCTTTCGGCGATCACTCAGCTCACCGATGACCATCTCGCGCTTGATCTCCAGGCCGATGACGAAGAAAAAGATCGCCATGAGCCCGTCGTTGATCCAATGCGCAAGTGAGTGTGAGAGTGCGAAGTCGCCAACGGCAAAGCGAAGCTCGTGGTGCCAGAAGGCGTCGTACGTTTCAGCGTGGGGCGAGTTGGCGGCAAGCAACGCAATGGCCGTGCAAATCAGCAGGACGACCCCGCTCGCCGACTCGATGTGTGTGAACGCTTGTAGCGGCCGCTGGAGATGCTGAATCGGACGATTCGGCAGGTGGGTGATCCTCGAAAAAGAGAGCTCTTCGTTGCCCATCGGCATCGCCTTATCGCGGAACGTGCTAGAAGGCCAGGGTCTATGTGGCTAAGCGAAACTCACGTTGCCTGGTTGTTCCTTGCGGTGAGCGTACTTGGGGCGGTGTTTACACTGAACGCCTTCGTGCCAGTGCGACGAATACCCGCTCTCTTCGTACCCAGCTTCTTCGGCTCTTGGCTCACGGCCGAATTGGCCCTCCACCACATCGTCTGGCAGGCGATCGCAACTCTCTTGTTCGTCGAGCTCGGCGCTCTGTCGCACTGGCCGGGGCTTCTCGGCCTGGCGATCACGATCGCCTCCTGGCTGGGCCTTCTCATCCTGTTTCGCGACGGCCACAAAACCCGGCACACCTTTGACGATGCGCTTGCAGACTTCGCTGAGCCGGAGAACGCGGCACGCCTTCCGCTTACCCAGCTCGTCGTGCCGTTTCTGTTTCGCCGCGCCGGCGTCAAGGTGCTTCGTGACGTCACGTACAGGGAAGCCGCGGGCAAGACACTACGGCTCGACGTCGCGATGCCCGATGGCCCGGGCATCAATCGCCCAGCGATCATGCAGATTCATGGCGGTGCCTGGATCATCGGAGACAAGCGCGAGCAGGGCTGGCCCCTCATCGGACACCTCGCCGCGAACGGCTGGGTTTGCTTCAACGTCAACTATCGCTTGAGCCCGGCCGCGACCTGGCCCGACCATCTAGTCGACCTCAAGTACGCTCTCAAATGGATTCGAGAGCACGCCGAAGAGTACGGTATCGACCCGAGTTTCATCGCGGTCACCGGTGGCTCGGCGGGCGGGCACCTCACCGCGATGATGGCCCTGACCGCAAACGACCCCGAGTATCAGCCCGGCTTCGAAGACGCGGATACGAGCTTGCAAGCCGCCGTGCCCGTGTACGGGGTGTACGACTTCACCAACCGGCTCGACACGATGCTGCCGCGGTTTCGTTCTCGGATGCTCGAGCCGATGATCATGAAGGCGTTCTTCCAAAGGGAACCCGAGAAATTCGTTCGTGCTTCGCCGCTCGATCGGGTCCACCCGGACACACCGCCCTTTCTCATCGTGCACGGCGATCGTGACACCCTGGCTCCCGTCGAGGATGCGCGCCTCTTCGCCGAAACCCTGCGGAAGATTTCGCGCGCTCCGGTGACGTACACGGAACTCCGAGGCGCCCAGCACGCATTCGACATTTTCGCATCGCCGCGCACGGCCCGCATGCTCGACGGCACGCTGCGTTTTCTGACCGCCATGCGAGAGCGCGCAAAGAATGCAGATGCACCTTTATCCGCTGAATATTTTTCGCCTTCGGATCGTCCCGCGGCCGCTGCCTCCGACAACCTGTGACAGGCGCGTCACTGCAAACGGATGGCTGCGAGCGCGTCGACCCACGAAGCTCAAGAAAATCCGGACCTTTGCGTTTGAAGAAGGTCGAGTGCTCGTACGCGCGATGCCTTCATTAACCCGGGGACACGTCGGCACGTTGCTTGCACACTCGCCGGACCCAGACGAGGCCACAACATGAAAACAATTCTCATCTTGGGTGCAGGGACCGCTGGCACCGCAATCGCCCACAAGCTGCGACGACGTCTTTCCAAGGACTGGGAAGTCGCGGTCGTGGACCCCTCGAGCACCCATCTCTATCAGCCCGGGTTGCTGTTCTTGCCATTCGGAAAAGAGACCGAAGAGCGAATCCTCCGCGAACGCGGATCCACGCTCGGCAAGGGAATCACCTGGCACCAAAAAACCGTCAAAGCGATCGACACCGATCGCCGCCGCATCGAGCTCGAACAAGGCGAGGCGCTCTCCTACGACTTCTTGATCATCGCTTCGGGCACCGAGATTCGACCCGACATGATCGACGGCATGCTGGGAGAGGGCTGGCGGAAGAACGTCTTCGACTTCTACACGCTGGACGGAGCCAAGGCGCTGCAAGAAGGGCTGGCCAACTTCGACGGCGGGCGCCTGGTCATCAACATCGTCGAGATGCCGATCAAATGTCCGGTCGCGCCGCTCGAGTTTGCGTTCTTGGCCGATGACTATCTAGCCAAGCGTGGCATTCGCGATAAGACCGAGCTGGTCTACGCAACACCGCTCGACGGCGCCTTCACAAAACCTCTGGCGTCCAAGACCCTCGGCTACCTACTGAAGGAAAAGGGCATTCAGGTCGAATCCGAGTTCATGACCGGCGAAGTCGACTCCGAGAAGAACGTGATTCGGTCCTACGATGAACGCGAGGTGCCCTACGACCTGCTCGTGACGATTCCGCCGCACATGGGAGCCGGCTTCCTCGAGGACAGCGACCTGGGCGACGAGCTCGCGTTCGTGCCGACCGACCCCCACACCTTGGCCGCAAAGAACGTCGAGCGGGTCTTCTGCATTGGAGACGCCACCGACCTTCCGAGCTCGAAGGCAGGGTCGGTGGCGCACTTCCAGGCCGACCTGATGACCGAAAACATCCTCGGCGCCATCGATGGCAAGGAGCTCGAGCCGAGCTTCGACGGGCACTCGAACTGCTTCGTCGAGACTGGCCATGGAAAGGCCATGCTGATCGACTTCAACTACGAGACAGAACCGTTGCCCGGGCAGTTCCCAATCCCGGGCATCGGCCCCCTGCCCCTGCTCAAAGAGTGCCGGCGCAACCATTGGGCAAAGCTTATGTTTAGGCATGTCTATTGGCATGCGCTCTTGCCGGCGCGACCGATCCCCATTTCCCCAACGATGTCGTTGGCGGGCAAACAACTCTCCGCCGCAGCGGAACTAGGAGGCGAATGATGTCACTCGAGGCTTTGCAAACCGATGCAGAAGGCTATCTCGCGAACCGCGACGACTGGTCTGAAGAGCTCGCGAAAGAGCTCGCAACACAAATGGGCATAGAGCTCGGCGACGAGCACTGGAAAGTGCTCAAGACGGCACGGGCGATCGAAGGCGAGTCCGGCTCTAGCCCCGGGCTCCGAAAGATCAGCAAGCGATCGGAAACGCCGATCAAGTCCATCTATAAACTGTTCCCCGATGGTCCAGCGAAGCTCATCGCCAAGATCGCCGGCATCCCTAAACCCAAGTCGTGCCTGTAGCCGCACGTTCTAGGAGAAACCCATGACCGACACAGGAACCGAGAAGAAACGAAGCTTGAGCGTGATTTGCTCCAAAGGAAGCTTCGATATGGCGTACCCCGGGCTCATCTTGGCGAACGCCGCCCGCATGGCAGGCGTGCCCGCTCGTCTGTTTTTCACGTTTTGGGGGCTCGACATCGTCAACAAAAAGAAGATCGACCATCTTCACTTGAACCTCGTCGGCAATCCCTCCGCTCCGATCCCAGCGATGATCGCCGGCTTGCCCGGCGTTGAGGCACTGGCCACCGCCCAGATGAGGAAGGAAATGGAACGGCTCGAGATTCCGCCGATTCGCGAGTTCGTCGAAATGCTCGATGACGCCGGCGCCGATCTCTATGGCTGCCAGATGGCCCTCGACATGTTCAAGCTCACGAAGGACGACTTGGTCCCGCAGGTCAAAGACGTGCTGACCGCGATGGACTTCATGGACATGAGCGAAGGCGCTCAGATCATCTTCATCTAGTCGTAGACGAGCTCGATCGGAATCGTCACAGCTCCGCCCTGATAAGTGAACTTCGCGTCCTTGTAGAGGGGCGGGCCGAATCTCTTCGACTTCGCATTTTGTGAGACCCCCCAGGGTTCTTTGGGGCTTCCGATGGCGTTGGTGTCGAGCTTGCCGTTGCCGTTCGTGTCGATGAAAACCGATGCGGCGTAATCGCCTAAGCCCGTGCGCTTGAACACACAGGCGACCGTCTCGCCTTCGACATCAACCCAGGTTCGCCTGAGGGCGCGGCGGTGCTTGCGAGGGAACCCCTTGTTCTCCCAGAACAGAGCGCAGGCCATCTGGCCTGTACTGCCCTCTCGAATCCCGGTGATCTCGATCGAGAGGATGTTCTTCGCCGCCGGGTCGTTGTCGACCTGAGCCTCTGAAGCAGGAGTCCAGATCAGCGAGCCGATCAGCGCGATGGCGACAGAAGTCGCGCATGCCATTTTGGTCCAAACCATCGAATGCTCTCCGGATTCCCATCTGCGCGTCCGGCTCGTCTTCATGCCGGTTCGACGCAGACATGGTGTAAATGTTTAGACGAGGCGCGGAATTTTGCCAAATGCTTGGCCATTCCTGCCCTCGCGCCGGTGTGTAAACCAGTTCGCACAATGGCCCACCGCGCCCCCGAAAGCGCAGGGCTTCGACTCAGCCGCGGGCCACTTCGAATGCAGCGACCGCCTCACGCAAGGCGACCGGCACGGTGACCTTCACCCGGCTCTCCGGATCGACGCAGACGCTGGTGACGCTGGCCTTCGCAAGCGTCTCATCACGTTCGTTGCGGATCACGAACGAGCTGGTGAAGCTCGAGGTCCCGATCCGCGAGATGCGGGTCTCGATGTGAACGTCCTCTTCGAACCTGGCGCTTCCGAGATAGTCGCAGTTCGCGTTCACGTAAAACATGTCGGTGCCGCTCTTGACCATGTCCTGCCACGGAACCCCTACGGTGCGCATGTACGCCCCGAGCGCCTCGTCGCAAAAGACGAAATAGTTGCCGAAGTAAACATGGCCCTGCATGTCGGTGTCGCGAAATCGGACCCGCATCGTATAGACGAACGGCTGCTTCACGCACCGGCTCCCGCGCTAAGGCTGACCTCTGCCACGGGACTATGCGTTTCGGCGCAAATCGATCGCACTGGCGTCTCTTCGGCGGCCTTCCATTCGCAGAGCTCTGCCACCCGACCTGACCCGTGGTCCGCGGGGCGAATCCAAACGAAGGTCTGCTCCCCAAGGCGGATCGTGCACTCTGGGTCGGCAAACGCCTGGGACCAAAACCCGCCGTTATAGAGCGTGATCGGGCCTACCTGCTCGCATTTGGGCTCGTGGGTGTGCCCAAACACCACGCGACGTGCGCCGGTGATCTTGAAGATCAGCTCCGCGCGGGTCGGTGTGAGAAGCGGCGTTTCAAATACGGTCGCCCGAACGGAAGAAGCATAGGCCGCGTAGGGGAGCATGAAGATCAGCGCCGGCACGAACACCCAAAGCGTGCTGATCGGTAAGGCAATGTTGATGTGGAGGACTACCTGCCAGGCAAGGAAGAGCGCGACCAGAAGGAAGAACGCGCGGTCGAGCCACAGCTCGCGCGCAATTCGAAATGGATTGTTCGTGGCTGAGGGAACGTGAAGCACGTTGAGCTTGCGAACCATCGACGGCGTGGCTTGGGCGCGCGCGGCAATAGAGCGCACCTTGTCGTCGACGAGCATCGGATCGCGCATCGCTGGGTGCCAGTGCGTGCGAAGCGAAATCCATAGAGTGGCATACGCACCCCAAAGCCAAGTCCAAATCAAGAGAGGCTGCGTACGCAACATGTATCGGAAGAAGAAACGCACGTAGGCAACGCCGCTCATGATGTAGTTTTCCGACTGATGGGGGTTGAAGTACCCCATTCCGTTGAGCATGTATCGCGCGGCCAGGTCGCCGAACGGAATGCGAACCCGCGGCTGCCCGTTGACTTCGATCAAGGGATCGATCGGGTCACGCACGACGCAGTTGGGATCGTACTGGTGCCCATGACTGACGTAGGTGTCCCCGCCGCTCAGGTAGAACCAATGGCAGAACACGATTGGATCGTCGTCTTCTTCTTCACCGAGGTTCGATGGGAGAGCGGCGCCGAGCGCATCGCAAATCATCCGTTGGACCGAAGGCCAATAGACTTCGACGTCGTGATTGCCGACGACGAAGACCGCCCGGTTCCCCCGGGCGATGAACGCGCCCAGGGCCTCGAACCAGCGCGGGTGGTCATCGATGATGACCTTCATCTTGAACTGGCTTTTCCACTCCTCGCTTCCAAGCCCACGGACCCGTTCCAACCACTCGACGTGCCGGTCCTTGCTGGGCACGGTGGTGACGCTGTCGAAATCGAAAATGTCACCGTTGAGGATCAGCTCGATCGGCCCATCCGCCTTCTCGTCGATGTGGGCGAGGAATCTGGCGAAATCGTCATCGATGAAGAACTCGCGACGCTTGTACGCCATCCAGAGCGGGCGCGCCGGGTCGGGCTCTTCCGCTTCGGTGAGGTGCATGTCGGAGACGACAAACGTGTGAAGGTTGGGTTCCATCGGGCCAAGCCATTGTGTCAGGCCTCGGAGCAGGACTCCAGCCAGCAGCAGCCTGTCGTCAGAGTTTAGCCGGGAGGTTTAGCCGCCGGCGGACGCTACGTGCCGCTTTCGGCCGACGATCAGGTGGATCAGCAGAAGCAGGGTCAGCCCAGTCGCGAATATCGCCACATACCAAGTGCCGAGCCCAGGACCCGCTTCGGTCAAGAAGTTTGCGATTTGCTTCTTGCCCAACATCACCGGCATGAATGGCTCGACGGTCACCGGCGCCCTGGGGTCCAGGTTGTGGCCGAAGGTATAGAGTTTGTAATACAAGCGTCCGAAACCAAATGCGCCCGCGTAGGTCGTCATGACCAGCAGGTCCAGCATGGATCCGACTTTTCCGATCACGGCCGTTCGCAAAGCCAGAATGATCATCGCGGCGAAGAGGAACGGGATCCAGTCGAGGTCGCTGAGCGCAGCGCGGTCGAGGGGCGCCATACCGATGTAGTGATTCAGCACGTTGATCTCTTGAACGTCGTTGCCGTCG
>CAMYJN010000035.1 GCA_947258625.1 uncultured Polyangiaceae bacterium
TCCGCCCGCTCCGCGCGCACCGCGAGCAACACCGAAGCCTCCAGATTCGGCGGATCTCAACCCGAAGTACCGCTTCAAGAATTTCGTCGTCGGCCCTGCCAATCAACTCGCGCACGCCGCAAGTGTGGCCTGTGGGTCCGACCCCGGACGTCGCTACAACCCGCTCTTCATCTACGGAGGCGTCGGCCTCGGCAAGACGCATCTGGTCAATGCGATCGGCCATGCGATCGTGCAGCGAAATCCGCGCGCGCGAACCCTCTATGTTTCGGCGGAACGCTTCACCAACGAGTTCATTTGGTCCTTGCAAAACCATGAAATCAACTCTTTCCGAAAGCGGTACCGCACGCAGTGCGATGTTTTGCTCATGGACGACATCCAGTTTCTCGCGGGCCGTGAGCAGACCCAAGAGGAGTTCTTTCACACGTTCAACGCTCTTTATCACTCGGACAAACAGATCGTCGTGACGTCCGACGTGTATCCGCACCAGATTTCCGAAATGCAGGAACGTTTGATCAGCCGATTTCAGTCAGGCATGGTTGCTGATGTTCAGGCGCCCGAGCTCGATACCCGAATCGCCATCTTGCAGCAGAAGGCCGAGAGCGAGGACATCGAGCTTCCGAGCGAGGTCGCGCTCTTCTTGGCTCAAACGGTCCGCAGCAACGTCCGCGAGCTCGAGGGCACCCTGCTCCGCGTTGCGGTGAAGGCGGAGCTCCTAGGGCTTCCCATGAATCTCGAGCTGGCCAAAGAAACGATGCGGGCTGTGTTGCCCAATCAGGACACCGCAATGACGGTCGAAGACATTCAGCGCATCGTATGTGGGTACTTCGGGATCCGTCTAGCCGACATCAAATCTCGACGGCGGCACCGTGCGGTGAGCTTCCCGCGGATGGTTGCGATGTACATCTGCCGGCAGCGCCTCGGGACGAGCTACCCCGAGCTCGGCGAACGCTTTGGCGGCAAGGATCACACCACGGTCCTCAGCGCCGTCCGAAAGATCGGTGGCCTGATGGAGGACCAGGATGAACGAGTCCTTGGCGCCGTGGGTGCAATCGAGCGCAAGCTCGGCATCTGATGCGCAGGCTGAATCGGCCAATTAGACCTGTTTTTGTGGCTGGCCGGGCTTCTCGAGGAGGCCTCGCAGGCCTGAGCCTTCAGGCGGATTTTGGTGTATACCAGCGCCTGTGCTGAAGCTGAGATCAAGCTGGGGACGGCCCCTGTGGATTGCCCACGCGTTCGCTTATCCCCGATCCGCTCAAGATCAACCCCCATTTCGAAAACCAGCCTAAGCCCTATTCTCTCAACCGCTTACCTTGCTTCATCCACAATTCACAGCTGTTAAGACGACTACGAATTTTTAAATTACTAGATCTAACGCGGTGGATACACAGACACAGTCCTCTAGGAAGTGAACCGAAACATGGAGCTCACGATCGATAAGCAGCAGTTCCTCCGTGGCCTTGCGCGTACCCACGGTGTCGCTGACCGCAAAAGCTCGATGCACATCTTGTCGAATGTGTTGCTTACGGCCGAAGGGATCGATCGTCTTCGTTTGTCTGCGACGGATTTATATCTTGGTGTCACCGCGGTCGTTCCCGCAAACATCAAGAAGGGCGGAACGATTGCCGTTGCAGCACGAACCTTGTTCGACATCGTCAAGAATCTTCCCGACGGTGAGGTCAGCTGGAAGCTCAGCGACAGCCATGCGGTCGAGCTCAGTTGCGGCAAGGTCCGCTATCGCATCCCCGCAATGCCCGGCGAAGACTTCCCGCCCTTGCCCAACCCAGGCGATGCAGATTTCGCCCATCTCGATGCTGGCTTCCTCGCGGAGCTGATCTCGCTGACCCAGTACTCGATGTCTCACGATGATACGCGGCCGCACCTCGCAGGAACACTGTTCGAAGGCGATGGGAAGATGGTCCGCATGGTGACCACCGATGGCCATCGCCTTTCCAAAGCCGAGCGAAAAATCAGCGGAAAAGGCTCGATGATGAACTTCAGCATGCTCGTGCCGCACAAGGGCATTAGCGAGCTCAAGCGTCTTCTCGATGATGTCAAAGGGGGTAAGGGCAAAGGCGACGAGGCTTCCACCATTGGAGTCGCCACGGCGGGCGGCAATGCGTTCTTTCTTCGAGATGACCTCTGCCTGAACGTGAAGCTCGCAGACGAAAACTTCCCGCCCTACGACAAGGTCATTCCAAGCAAGCAGAGCCGGACGGTCATTGCTGCGCGCGGACCGCTCGTCGAGGCGCTGAGGCGAATCAGCCTGGTGGCCAACGACAAGAGCGGCGGCGTACAACTCACCATCGAACCGGGTGTGCTGCGTTTGCAGAGCCAGAACCCCGAAGTGGGAGAGGGCAGCGAAGAGGTGGACGTCGATTACGCCGGAGACGAGCTTCGAATCGGTTTCAACGCGCGCTACTTGCTGGATGCGCTGAGTGCGCTCACGCACGACGAGATCGCAATCGAGCTCAGCGGAGAGCGGGACCCGGGCGTTCTGAAGCCGGTTGGAGACAACTCCGACTTCGTTGGCGTGATCATGCCCATGCGCATCTAGTAGAACAGGGCAGTTGACCTTCGACTCGCGCAGCGTTGAAACCCCGAGCCGGGTAACCGCTATGCGTGCTCGAGGTTTTCGCAATCTGCAATTGCCGGCGTTCGAGCCGGGATCTCACTTCAACGTCATCTACGGAGACAATGGAGCCGGAAAGTCGAACCTTCTCGAGGCGATTCACTACCTGGGCGCTCTGAAGAGCTTTCGCGGCGCGAAAACCGACGATCTGATCACACTCGGCACAGACGCAGCCGTGCTAGAGGCGAGGCTCGAAGGAGGGCCAGTGCCCCACAAGCTTCAGATCGAGCTCAGCAGTTCGCAGCGAAGACGTCTGGTGCTCGATGGGAAACGTCCACGCTCGACCAGCGTCTGGCACCAGGCCGTTCGCATGGTGCTCTTCCACCCGGGAGATTTGGTTCTCGCGTCAGGTTCGGCGGACAAGCGGCGCGCGTTCCTCGACCGAATGCTCGAGCAGATGGACCCGATCTACGGCTCGAGCCTTGCAAGCTACGAGAAGGCCCTTCGCAGCCGCAATCGATTGCTCAAGGAAGACAGCAGCGACCGGCGCTCGGTTCGAGCCTACGACGCGATTCTCAGCAAGGCAGGGGCCGTCGTGGGGCAGGCCCGGCGCCGCCTCATCGATGACCTCGCGCCGCGGGTGGTGCGCGCCTTCTCGGAAGTGTTCGCTGGTGATACGCCGCTGGTGGTTCGATACTTGCCTCGGGTCGAGCCGACGGAGGACGCGATTGCCGCAGCGCTCGAGCGTGCCTTTAGCAAGGACGTCGCGCGTGGATTCACGGCGGATGGTCCTCATGGGGACGATCTCGAGCTCCGTCTACACGAGGTTGGTGCACGTCATCACGGCTCACAGGGGCAGCACCGCACGATCGTCCTTGCGCTCAAGACGGCTGAGCTTGATCTGCTCAGCGAGCGCACCGGGCGCGTGCCAATTCTCTTACTGGACGACGTTTCGAGCGAGCTCGACCGGAGCCGAAATCGTCGTTTTTTCGAGGTCTTGAGTCAGGCCGGCGGCCAGGTCTTTCTGACCACCACCCATCCCGAATTCATCCTCTTGGAGAACGACCGGGTCGATTTCCAAGTAGACGGCGGTCGCGTCACTCGATGATTCGGGCGCTCTTGATGTAGTCGAGCTTCGGGAAGCTCGCCTTGAGGTAGCTGTTGCCCTGCGTTTGCATCTGCCCTTGCGAAGGACCGCGGCCACGAGGCGCGCCTTCTCCGTAGCCGTCGTAGAGGCCATCGACCGGCCCCATGTCTTTGACCTTGCCGAATGGCGCAAAGCCCATCCCGTCGAGACGCGAGTTGTCGCCGAAGTTGATGAAGAACTGCGTGGTGCGCGAATCGGGTCCGGAGGTCGCGAAAGTGACGGTGCCGCGCATGTTGCTGGCCTTGACCGGGTCGTCGGGGATTCGCTTTTCGCGCCAGACGGCGTTGGCCGCCGGGTCGCCGCTGATACCAGCCTGCGCCATGAAGCCACTGACCACCCGAAAGAATGCAACTTCGGTGAAGTAGCCGTTCTGCACCAACTCGTAGAAGCGGTCGGCTCCGTTCGGCGCCCAGTCGCGGCGCACCTCGATCACGATCGCGCCCTTCGTCGTGTCGAGCTCGACCGTGTATTTGTTTGGGACTCCATTTTTCTCTTGGGTCCCCTGGTCCGCTTTTGGTTCGCTAGGCGCGGGAGTTTCTTCGCCCTGGGTTTTGGTCTGGGCTTCTTCTTCTTTGGGGCATCCGACGAGGAGTGCCCCGGCCAACATGAACAGAACTGCGGTTCGCATGGGCGTACCTTGGCAAGCCTTCGTCGGAGCGCAAGCCCGCGATCGCCTAGGATTCGAACAAGCCTCGGAGCTTCTTGATGAAGCTGGCTTGCTGCGGGTGGGATTCATCGCCGATCTCCTGCGCGAGCTCATGGATGAGCTTACGCTGACGCCGGCTGATCTCCTGGGGCACCTCGACCACGACCGTCACGAGCTGATCGCCTTTCCCGTAGCCCCCATAGACCGGAATTCCTTTGCCGCGCAGGCGGAATACCTTTCCCGACTGGGTGCCCGGAGGGATCTTCATCAGGACTTGTCCGTCGAGCGTGGGAACATCGATGCCCGCGCCGAGAACGGCCTGCGGGAAGGAGATTGGGACCGAGATCAAGATGTCGGCGCCGTCACGCTCAAACAGCATGTGATCGGTCACCTTGATGTTGATGTGAAGGTCGCCGTTCCCGTCGGCGCTGGCCTCGCCTGCCCCTCGGACCGTGCGAACCGCGCCATCTTTGACTCCGGCGGGGATCTTCACGCTCATCGATTCGGCGCGCATCCTCGTGCCCGAGCCCTTGCAGTCCTCGCACGGAATCGGGATCTTTTTCCCGGTGCCTCGGCAGGCGTGACAGGGTCTCGCCGCGGCGAAGAGGCCGCGCTGATACTTCACCTGCGCCCGTCCTTGGCAGACATTGCACTTGTGGACCGGCGTGCCGGGTTTTGCGCCGCTGCCTTCGCAGGGTGCACAGTTTGCGGGGCGGTTGACGTCGATCTTCTTTTCGACGCCCAGCGCAGCTTCGGTGAACGAAATCTCCAGGTCATAGGTCAGGTCGCGTGCACTCCTGCGCTTGCGCCGTCCGCTGCTGAACACCTCGCCAAACAGCCCTTCGAGGATGTCGCTGACCGCGCCGAAGTCACCGGGTTCAAAGCCCGGGCCGCCGTTCTCGAATGCGCTGTGGCCGTAGCGGTCGTACTGCTGGCGCTTGCCCGCATCGCAAAGGACGGCGTAGGCCTCGCTCGCCTCTTTGAAGGCATCCTCCGCCGCAGGGTCGTCCGGGTTGCGGTCGGGGTGGTACTTCATCGCGAGCGCGCGATAAGCTTGCTTGATGTCGTCGGCCGACGCGGCGCGGCTCACTTCGAGAATCACGTAGTAATCACGCTTGGACACTTGGTTCCCGAGTGTAGACGGGCCGCTTGAGCGTGCAAACGGCGTGGAAGAGCGTGCGATAATATGCGAGGGGAGCGAGGTGCCTGCGGTCGAGTTCGAAATCGAAGAGGAAGACGCCGGGAAGAGGCTCGATGTGTTTCTCGCCCGTCGCATTCCCGAGCTCAGCCGCGCGCGGGCCAAGGTTCTCATCGAAACAGGCGAGGTTCGAGTCGACGGGAGTCGGGTCAAAAAGAGCTATTCCCTGGCGGCTGGCGACAGGGTGACCCTCGACAGCCCGCCCAGCCCGGCGGACTTCCACGCTGCCCCGGACCCTAGTCTGGCGCTCGAGGTCCTGCTCGAAACCGATACCTACGTGGTGGTCGACAAGCCCGCGGGCGTTCCAAGCCATCCTTTGCGGGAAGGCGAGCTTGGCACGCTGGCCAGCGCGCTCGTCGCCCGATATCCGGAAATGCGAGGCGTCGGCTATCGAAAGCGCGAGCCGGGAATCGTACACAGGCTCGACACCGGTACTTCGGGTTTGATGCTGGCCGCGCGCGATCAGCAAACGTTCGACGAGCTACGACGAATGCTGCAGGTCGGCGAAATCGAAAAGAGGTATCTCGCGCGCTGCGTTGGAGTCGTCGCAGCTCCCATCGTCATCGACACGCCCATCGCGACCGATCCACGCGACCGGCGCAAAGTCCGAGTCTGTACCGACCCACGCGAGGTCAAACGACTCGGCGCCCAATCGGCAAGAACAGAAGTGCTCAGCAGCAGCCTGGCAGAAAAGGGATCCCTAGTGGAGCTTCGCGCCAACAACGCCCGCCGCCACCAAATCCGAGTCCACCTAGCGTCGATAGGCCACCCCCTCCTAGGCGACCCCCTCTACGGCGGCCCCCCCCTCGACCACCACCTCCTCCACGCCAGCTCCCTCCGAGTGGGGACACTCTCCACCACCACAAGTAGCTGGAATTACGACACTTCTGCTCGAAAGATCGCAGCTACAAAAGACTGAAAGTCCTGGACGCACAAGACATCGCGCTGCGATCCTTGCCGAGGGAACGCTTTGATTTCGCGCGGTTAGGGGGGTGGAGAGTGTCCCTTTGAGAGCTGCTCGATTTGGTTGCGGAGCTCTGCGGCCTTTTCGAACTCGAGCTCCTCGGCGGCGAGCAGCATTTCGCTTCGTAGCTCCTCGATGCGGGCCGGGATGTCGGCAGGGTCTTCGGGCATCTCGCCCTTCCGCAAGATCGGGATCACCACGTAATCTCCCGTGCCGGTGGACGGGTCCATTTCGAGGACTGCCTTCGTGATGGTTCGTGGCGTGATGCCGCGCTCTTCGTTGTACACGGTTTGGCGCGCTCGCCTTCGTTGGGTTTCGTCGAGCGCATAGCGCATCGCCTTGGTGATTCGATCGGCGTACATGATCACTTCACCGCTCGAGTTTCGCGCCGCGCGTCCGATCGTCTGAATCAAAGACCGCGGGGAGCGAAGAAAGCCTTCCTTGTCCGCGTCGAGGATGCCCACCAGCGACACTTCGGGCAGGTCGAGGCCCTCGCGCAGAAGGTTGATGCCGACCAGGACGTCGAACTCGCCCCGGCGTAAATCCCGAAGAATATCAACACGATCCAGAGTGTTTATGTCGCTGTGAAGATAGCGCACGCGAACGCCGAGCTCGCCGTAGTATTCGGTGAGGTCTTCGGCCATGCGCTTGGTCAGCGTCGTGACCAAGACACGCTCATTGCGCGCAGCGCGATCGCGGATCTCGGCAAGCAGATCGTCGACCTGATGTTTCGTCGGACGAACGTGTACCTCGGGATCGAGCAGCCCCGTCGGCCGGATGACTTGCTCGACGACGACCCCGCTCGCACGCTCGACTTCCCAATCGCCCGGCGTCGCGCTCACATGAATCACCTCACCGACCCGCTCTTCCCATTCGGAGAATTGCAGCGGTCGATTGTCCAGCGCGCTAGGGAGACGAAACCCGTGGGCGACCAAGGTTTCTTTGCGCGATCGATCGCCGCGGTACATCGCTCCGATTTGCGGAACGGTGATGTGCGATTCGTCGAGGATCACCAGGAAGTCATCGGGAAAGTAGTCGAGCAAGGTCGGCGGCGGCTCGCCCTCTTTGCGGCCCGACAGATGCCGGCTGTAGTTCTCGATTCCGTGGCAGAAACCCATCTGCTCGAGCATCTCCAAGTCGTACATGGTTCGCTGCTGAAGGCGCTGTTTTTCCAGCAATTTGCCATCTTTTTCGAGCTTCGGCAGCCATTCGAGGAGCTCCTCGCGAATCGAATCGATCGCCCGCTTTCGATGCTCGTCCGGAGTGACGTAATGGCTGCCGGGGTAGACGCCGTACTGGTCCATCTCTTCGAGCACTTTGCCACGCATGGGGTCGATCTCGACGATGCGTTCGATCTCGTCGCCCCAGTACTCGATGCGTACCGCGAGGTTCTCGGAGTGCGCAGGAAAAATCTCGACGACGTCACCGCGAACTCGAAACGTGCCTCGATGAAAGTCGATGTCGTTGCGCTGATACTGGATGTCGACGAGCCGCCGCAGCAGGACGTCACGTCGAAACTCTTGTCCCACCTCGAGATTGATCAGCATCTCCTGGTACCACTCCGAGGACCCAATGCCGTAAATGCAGGAGACACTTGCGACGATGATCACGTCGCGCCGTGCGAGCAATGAGCGCGTGGCGCTGTGCCGCATGCGATCCACCTTGTCGTTGACGATCGCGTCCTTCTCGATATAGGTGTCGCTCGACGGGATGTACGCTTCGGGCTGGTAGTAGTCGTAGTAGCTCACGAAATACTCGACAGCGTTGTTCGGAAAGAGCTCGCGCATCTCGCTATAGAGCTGCGCGGCCAGGGTCTTGTTCGGGGCGATGATCAGGGTCGGGCGCTTGGTCGTGTCGATGACATTGGCGATCGAAAAGGTCTTACCGCTCCCCGTGATGCCAAGCAGCACCTGGTGCCGCTCACCCCGCGAAAGCCCCTCCAAAAGCGCAGAAATGGCCGCCGGCTGGTCCCCTTTGGGACTCAAATGGGTGACCAGCTCGAGCTCCCGCGCCATCGCCGAAGGCTATCACCCCTTGAAAACCTAGGCAGGCCCCTTAATGACGGAGTCATGGATCTCGCTCGCTTCCTCGATGTCACCACCGCGACGGCGGCAAGTGCCGCGCGCCCCAACTTCGGCAACGTCCACTACGAGCGACGCAAGTCCCCCGCCCAGCCACTCGAGCTCTACGAGTTCGAGGTCTGTCCGTACTGTCGGATCGCGCGCGAAGCCCTGTCGGCACTCAGCCTCGATCCGGTCGTCTATCCCTGTCCGAAAGGCGGCAAGCTGTTCCGCGAGAAGGTCAAACGGGAGGGCGGTCGTTACCAGTTTCCGTATCTGGTCGACCCCAACACCGGAGTTTCGATGTACGAGTCGGCCGACATCGTCGAATACCTCTTCCACGAATACGGTCGAGGCAACACCCCGTGGTTTCTGAGGCAGCGCGCCTTCGCGGTGACGACGTCGATGATCGCTTCGGCATTTCGCCCGAACCGCGGCCGCCACGCGGTCCGCTCGCGACAGCCCGAGAATCTGCTGGAGCTCTACTCCTACGAGGGGTCTCCGTTTTGCCGAATCGCTCGCGAGGCGCTCTGCGAGCTGGAGCTGCCCTACCGATTGCACAATGTGCCGCGCAGAAGCCCGGATCGTGGCGATTACGTCTCCATCTCGGGCAAGATGCAGGTGCCCTATCTGCGCGATCCGAACACCGGTGCGCAGATGTTCGAATCCGCCGAGATCCGCCGCTACTTATACGCGACGTACGCCGATGGCGGCGCGACCGCCTAGCTGTTCTTCTTGGCGAAGGCCTTGGCGAAGTCGACGAATTTCTGGACGTCCGAAGGCTCCATGGCGTTGTAGATCGAGGTGCGGATGCCACCCACCGAACGGTGGCCTTTGATACCCACCATGCCCGCTTCCGCGGCCTCGGCGATCAGCTTCTTTTCGAGGTCTTCGGTCGGGAGACGGAAGACCGGATTCATCATCGAGCGTGATTCGACCTCGACAGGGCAGTGGAAGAAGCCTGGGTTCTCGTCGATCATGCCGTAGATGGAGCCGGCCTTTTCCCGATTGCGTTTCTCCATCGCGGGGGCGCCGCCCTGGTCGCGGACCCAGCGGAGGACGTTGCGAACCATATACACCGCGAAGGTCGGAATGGTGTTCTGCAGCGAGTCCCCATCGAGAATCGTCTTGTAGCGAAAGATCTTGGGGATGGTGCTCGGGCTCCGTTCCGCCAAGTCTTTGCGGAAGATCAAAACCGTGACGCCCGCAGGGCCGAGGTTCTTCTGGGCCCCGGCATAGATCAGCCCGAACCTCGACACGTCGATCGGGCGCCAAAGAATGTCGCTCGACATGTCGGCCACGAGCGGGACGTCGCCGCTGTCCGGGTATTGGTGGAACTGCGTTCCCATGATCGTGTTGTTGCTCGTGAAGTGCGCGTAGGCCGCGCCGGGGTCGAGCTCGAGCTCGGCCTGCTTTGGAACGCGCGTGTATTTCCCATCGACCTTGCCCGTGCCCGCTTCACGCGCCGCTCCCAAAATCAGGGCTTCGGCCATGGCCTTGTCGCTCCACGCGCCGGTGTTGATGTAGTCGGCCGATTGACCGTCCCCGCGGAGGTTCATCGGTACGAGGGCGAACTGAGCCGTGGCACCACCCTGCATGAAGAGGATCTCGTGCGTGTCCGGGAGGTTCATCAGCTCGCGGAAGAGCGACTTGGCCTCTTCGTGAACCTTCGCATACGCAGCACCCCGATGGCTGTGCTCGATGAGCGACATCCCCGTGCCCTCGTGGTCGAGGAACTCGTTGTGGGCATACTCGAGGACGGGAAGCGGAAGGGTCGCTGGCCCCGCACTGAAGTTGATTACGCGAGTCATAGACGGCGGAGCCTAGCCGTGGCTGCGGGCCGTGCAACTCGTTCGGCCCTGGCTCCTCGAGCCTCGAAAAACGGTGGAGCTGAGGGGAATCGAACCCCTGACCTCCGCATTGCGAACGCGGCGCTCTCCCAACTGAGCTACAACC
>CAMYJN010000036.1 GCA_947258625.1 uncultured Polyangiaceae bacterium
AAGGGCGCAACCGCGTCATTCAGCATCACGATCGTGGTCATGGGATGGCTGGTGACCACGCTCCACGGTTATTTGAATGCGGCCTTCATCAGCGACCTCGGTCGGCACTTCACGTTGGATTGGTTCTCGGACCCGCGATTCATCTTCGGCATCGTCCTCTACTACGCTTCGTTCGCGTTCAACATCCATTCAGACGCCATCATTCGAAATCTCCGCAGCGCCGAGGAGATCGAACGCGGGGACAAGGTGTATCGCGTTCCGCGGGGCGGGCTTTTCCGGTTCGTGACCAACCCTTCTTATCTCACCGAAATCACCGCGTTCACCGGCTTCGCGATCGCTACCTGGTCGCTCGGAGCCACTTTCATCTTGCTCATCACCATCGCCAACCTCGTGCCCCGCGCCTTCCAGACCCATCGTTGGTATCGCGAGAAATTCCCGGACTATCCGAGCGAACGACGGGTCTTGATCCCATTCCTGCTATGAGGCTCGGGCATCCATGGGTCAGTGCGCGTCGTGGTGCCGGATCTCGACGACCAGTCGATCGGTCGTCGTATCGATGCGAGCATGCTTGATCATGAGATTCCCCCCCGCGATCGCGTCTCGAATCGTGGGCCGGGCCATGAACTCCTCGACCCGTTTCACACGCTCGTCCATCAAAGAGATCAACGCTGGAAACTTCGCTCGCAGCTCGGGGTCGGCCGCTGCGGCCTCTGCTGCGCAATCGGTATGCGTCGTGAGGACGATGACCTTCACGCCGTTGAGCACCGCGAGCTCGAGCATGTCTTGCTCGGCCGGCGAGAGGACCGAGCCCGCCGTGCGCACGACGTAGTAGTAGTGGCGGGTATCGCCCACGAGCTCGCTCACGTCGATTCGCCCATCCATGCAGGCGAGGACCGCCACCACCGGATGCCTGGGGGTGCGGGGAAAGAGGCCGCGGATGCCTCCAGAGAGCTCATTTTGACGCTCGAGCTCCTCCCAGATTTGCTCGGGCGTGATCGACTCGTCGTGGACGAAATCGAAGCTGCTGAGCCGGTCTTGCAGGCGAATTCCTAGGTTGACCAAGCCACCCCCAAGCACGAACTCGGCCCGCGGGTTCAGCAGGACGAGCAAGATCAGAGCGAGGAGGAGAAGCCCAATCCCCATGAGCGCGACTTTGGTTTTCGTCATCGACGCCGACCGTACGTGAAATGGGAAATGGTTCGAATCATTTCGTCGGCTCCGGCTGGTCGGCCGCTGGCGTCACTGAAAACATCAATCCCACATCGGTGAGGGGCTGCGTGATGTACAAGCGCCCCTGGTAGACCAACCTGGTTTCACTGGTTCCGATCGCGTCCGTGTACTCCTTCGGCAGGAAGACATCGGCACCGACGCCGGCCACCAGGCCAAACATTTCGAGGCCCAGGAGCATTCGATCGAGGAGTTGGTTCATCGTGCCACCCATCGGCACGAGCATATTCGCGCGCTCGATCTCGTCATCTTCCCCAACGACCTCCATCATAAAGGCCGGGTGCGCCTTGCTGCTGCAGCGGGTTCGCGGACGCCCATCGACGACATCGTGGCTGGGGCCGCCGTCGCATCGTGCATAGAGGGCGTTGAGCTTGGAAGCCGCAAGGGTCGGGGGCTCGACCGCAGCAGGCACCGCGTCCACCCTGAGCCAGTACGCTGCGCCCAGCAGCACAGCGCAAAAAACCAGGGCGCTGGCCCCAACCATGGCGTGGCTGGGCCCTTGCGACTTCTTCCGCTCCGTCATGAAGCGCCTCGATCGTTAGTTGACGACCTCGGAGGCAGCGGCCTTGCCGGCTTCTGTACCACCCTCTTTGGCACCTTCCTTGGCGCCGCCTTCCATGCCAGCTTGGACGCCCTCTTGGACGCCGGCCTTGGCACCGGCCTCTGCGCCCGCAGAGACTTCCTTTGCCGCCGGGCTGGCGTCTTCCTTGCACGCAGCCGAGAGGCTGAGCGCGAGCATGGCGGTACCAATGACCAAGTATTTGAGAATTGAGCTCATGTGTTCGTTCCCCTCCAGTTTGAGTGGGGCGCAGGCTATCAAAACTCGGCCCGCTGGGCTACTCCTGTGTGAAACGCCCATGCACACCGGCGGTCTCATGCTGTCCTGCTCCGGAAGGGGCGCCTGAGCCACTCAGCGCGCCAGGAGGTCACCGAGCGTGTGGATGCCGCGGCGTTGAGCCTTTTTGAGCAGCCTTTGAAACAAGAGCGCCGTGGCCAACGCATCCCCGGCAGCGGTGTGCCGTTCCGCAACGTCGATGCCATAGCGTTCGACCAGGCTGTCGAGTCGGTACGCCGCGCGCTGGTCCGCACCGGTCGCGCGATTCGAGCTCATCGGCCCGACCTCCACGCGCTCTGCAAGCTGTGCCGTGTCGATGGTTTGGTTCCAGACTTTTGCGCCTCGGTGCGAGGCGATGGCCTTCCGAAGCATCTGGATGTCGAATGCAGCGTGATGCGCGACGAGCACGGCATCGCCCGCAAAGGCCAAAAAGCGGGCCGCCGCCTCGTCTTCGGGAAGCCCGTCGGCGAGGTCGTTGGAAACCAGGCCGTGAACGACGGCGGCGTTCGCGCCACCCACGTCGGGCTGCGCCACCATGGCTTCGAAGGCATCGTCGAGCTGCACCTCAGGCCCCGCCATCGCCACGCCGGCAATCGAAAGAAGCCGGTTCTTCGACAAATCGAGGCCGGATGTCTCGCTGTCGAAGACGACGAAGCGAACATCACCGAGCGGAGTGCTCCTGGGAAGCCGGCTCTTGGTCGCCATGTAGTCGCGTAAGGCTCGCGGCCAGCCGTTGGCGGCAGCCGGAAGAGGCCGGTTCGAGATCAGGTTCTTCAGGAACTTCGGAAGCAAGCGCACCTCAGCGCAGGAAATCGGTTCGGTATCTCGACGTCAACATCAACTGCACGTCTTTGACAACCGAAAACGTATTTCGGAGCGTTTGGCGCTCTAGCTTGTTGAGCTCCTTGATGTGCACGTAGCGGCCCGAAGTGCCTCGGCTGAGCCCTTCGAGGGCCCGAATGCGCATCAGAATCTCATACGCCATCCCGGCTTCGCCCGCGAGTCTCGCCAGATGCTCGTGGGTCTCGCCAATCCGCTGCCAGCGCTCCGCCGTGCTTCCGTAGATGTCGATGCCCAGGTCGTACACCAGAACCCGGGCCGCATCGGCCAGCGGCATCATGGCACGGGCCTTGATGTCGAATGCATCGCGATGCTCGCCGCTGCGCTCGACGATCATGTTGCGAAAAAAGCTGAGCGGCGGTGGGTTCCGGGTTGCGTTCAGTGCAAAGAACGAAAGAAACGAGCGGTCAACGGTGATGCTTTCGAAGATGTGGCCTTTGAGCTCGGCGGCCAGAGCGTTCTCCCCGTGCACGGGACGGAAGTCGAAGAAGATGTTGGTGTGCATCACCGCGATGTTTTCGGGCTCCCGAATCCACTGCGAGAAGCAGCGCTTCCAGGCTGCGAGGGGCTGATTCCACTTCGGGTTGCTTGCCATGACGTCGCCCGGACAGCGCTTGAAGCCCGCCTCGACGAGAATGTCCACCACCAGCCGACCAAGCTCGAGAAAGAAGCGCTCTGCCGCGCCGTCGTCTTCACCGGGGTCGGCATAGAGAATCGCATTGTCCTGATCGGTGCGTAAGAGCTGCTCTTCGCGCCCTTCGCTGCCGAGCGCCAGCCAGCAAAACGGCACCGGGGGCTGCATGCCCCGACCTGCGAGCTCCTGCAGAGACAATCGAATCGCCCGGCGAATCAGCGTGTCGTTGATCTCCGAGATCATGTTCGCGAGGAAAGACATGCCAACTTCGTCTTCCAGGTATCGGCGCAGGAGCTCCTCGGCCTGGTCGCGCAGCACTCGCAGCCGTTCCTTGGTCTTGGCCCGCGAAATTTCGGTCAGAATCACCGTCGGGTGACTGCCCTGTGTCTTCAAGATGTCGTGTTCCGACACGATGCCGGTCACCGGCGTATTGGGCGTGCCGTCCTCCGTGACCGCAAAGTGGTGAAGGTGTTTCTTCATCACCGTGGCAATCATCATGGACAAGGTCGTCTGCTCATCGATGGTGAGCACCGGCGCGCTCATGATCTCGGAGATGAGATCCGAGACGTTTCGCCCCTGGCCAACGACCTTCGACCGGAGGTCGGAATCGGTCACGATGCCCAGCGGGCGCCGGTCTTCGTCGACGATCAAGATGGAGCCGACGTTGCGCTCGCTCATCATCGAGGCGGCGTCGCGAATGGTCGTTTCGATGTTGCACGTCAGCACGTCGCGCACGGGGTCCACGCGGCGCACGTCGTCGCCGGCCTCCGCAGCTCGCTCGTGACGCCTCGCTTCCCGCACCGCAACGAGCCGATTCGTCTCTCCCAGCTGGGGGACGTCGCCCGCGAAGTCGGCCGCAAAGAACATCGCCACCCGGGGCGCTGCCGCAACCAGCTCGTGTAGCTGGTCCTTGGAGAGAACATAGAGCAGGGTGTCGGCTTTCGCCTGCGTGGTGGCAGCGTAGGGTCGATCTCCGAGAAGCGCTCGAACACCGAAAATGTCGCCGTCGTCGCAGACGTCGACCAGAACGTCCTTGCCGTCAACCCGCTGACTCACCTGAATTTCGCCTTTGACCAACACGTAGCATTCGGGACTGGGCGCGCTGCCTTGTTCGAAGACGACCTCGCCCGGCTCCAGGTACCGAATGCGAATCCCTTTGGCGATCCGGTCGAGCAGCTCGCGATCGAGCTTGTCGAAAGGCGGGTGCTTCGCCAGCCGGTTGGCCACGGTGAGAATCATGGAATCGGACGACATGCTCGCTATCTTTCCAGGGCTCGCTCGACGATCTCCAAGACATCCTTCGAGATCCCCGGTTGACCCGCAATGCGCTCGAGCTGGGCCTTCATCAAGGCCGCTCGGCCGGGCTCGAAGCGCCGCCATTGATTGAAGCTCGAAACGATGCGGGAGGCGACTTGCGGGTTGATCGCGTCGAGCACCACGACCCGGTCGGCGACGAATCGGTACGCTTCTCCGTCGGCTCGATGAAACGCAACCGGGTTGCCGGCTGCGAAGGCAAAGAGCAGCGAGCGGGCCCGATTCGGGTTGGCCAGATTGAAGTCGGGGTGATTGGAGAGCGCGACCACGCGGTCGAACGCTACAGGCGAGCTCGACATGGCCTGCATTCGGAACCACTTGTCCAACACCAAGGGCTCGCCCCGCCAACGGTCGTAGAACTCGGCGATCGCGCCATCCGCCTCGGATGAATCGAGGTCGACGAGCACCGAGAACGCGGCTTCGTAGTCGGTCATGCCGGTGGACGTGTGGAACTGCTCGACCGCCAGGCCAATCGTCTCGGGCTCTTCGAGCGCCACCAGGTAGCGCAGCGCGCGGTTCTTGAGGCGTCGGCGATCGATCTGCGCCTTGTTCACGGCGTCGGTGCCCTGGCTGTGCTGGATGTATGTGCTCATCCAGTCTTCGCGAAGGATAGCGCCGAGCTCGCGCACCACGAATTCACGCGCCCGATGCACGGCATCCGGATCGACCTCGCCCAGCTCCTGAGAAAGCAACTCTTCGGAAGGAAGCGAAAGCGTCAGCGCCTTGATCGACCCGTCGATGCTCGCGTCGGACAAGATCCTGCGAAACGCGTGAACCAGCGCAGGGTCCAACTCGAGCGCCTGGCCTTCGAGCACGCGTCCCACGAGCCCGAGCAAGACGTCGTTGGCAAACGTTTGGCCGGCTTCCCAACCGTTGAACGGATCGGGGTCGTTCGCCATCAAGAACGCGAGTTCTTCATGGCTGCGCTCCATTTCGAGCTTGATCGGCGCGGAAAAACCGCGAGCGATCGACGGCACCGGCCGCTCTCGGACGTTCTCGAAGGCGAAGGTCTGCTCGTCCTCGAAGAGCTCGAGGGTGCGTGCCGTGCCCGCAATGTCGTTGCCGTCTGCGCCCAGCAGCCCGACGCGAATCGGAATCGGGAGCGGTCGAGGCTTCGCTTGGTCGGGAAAGACGCGCTGCGACTGAGAGAGCGTCAAGGCGTAGGTGCCGGCTGACTCGTCCCAGCCGCCGCTCGCGCGAACCACCGGGGTTCCTGCCTGGCTGTACCAGCGCTCGAGCTGACTGAGGTCCACTTCATTGGCCTCGGCCATCGCCTCACGAAAGTCGTCGCAGGTCACCGCGCGGCCGTCGTGCGTCTCGAGATAGCGCCGAAGACCTTTTCGAAACCCTTCCCGACCGAGGAGCGTTTGGTACAGCCGCACCACCTCCGCGCCCTTTTCGTACACGGTGGAGGTGTAGAAGTTGTTCATCTCGATGTAGGACTCCGGCCGAATCGGATGCGCGAGAGGGCCGGCGTCCTCGGCGAACTGGGCTGTCCGAAGCCGCGTCACATCCTTGATGCGCTGCACGGCCGGCGAGGTCATGTCCGCAGAGAACTCTTGATCCCGAAACACCGTGAGCCCCTCCTTGAGGGTCAGCTGGAACCAATCACGGCAGGTGACCCGGTTCCCCGTCCAGTTGTGAAAGTACTCGTGGGCGACGACGCCTTCGATCCCTTCGTAGTCATCGTCGGTCGCGGTCGATGGCTTGGCGAGCACGTACTTCGAATTGAAGACGTTCAGGCCTTTGTTCTCCATCGCGCCCATGTTGAAGTCGTCGACCGCCACGATCATGTAAATGTCGAGGTCATACTCGAGCCCATAGCGCTTCTCGTCCCAGCGCATGGCAGCTCTAAGCGACGCTAGCGCGTGTTCGCACTTGTCGGCGTTGGCGGGCTCTACCCAGATTTCGAGCGCGACCTCCCGGCCCGATGCGGTCGTGAACGTCCCCTCGTGAGAGACCAGGTCGCCAGCCACCAACGCGAACAGGTAGCTGGGCTTTGGGAAGGGGTCTTCCCATTGAACCCAGTGACGGCCATCTGAGAGCTCACCCTCCGCCACGCGGTTCCCGTTGGACAGCAAGACCGGATACCTCTCGCGCTCCGCTTCGATGCGCGTGGTGAACCGCGTCATCACGTCCGGCCGATCCAAGTAATAGGTGATGCGGCGAAACCCCTCCGCCTCACACTGGGTACAAAAGGTGCCGCTCGAGGTGTAAAGGCCCATGAGCTTGGTGTTCTCGGCCGGGTGGATCGCGACCTCCGTCGCGAGCTCGAAGCGGTCGGGGACATCGCGGATTCGCAGGCTCTGCGAGTCGGCTTCGAACCGGCTGCCATCGAGCAAGACGGAGTCGAGCTGAACCGAGCGTAGCTCCAGTCCGTCGCCGTGCAGCAGCAGGTGCCCACTCCCCGCCGGCGCGTCGGGATTTCTACGAAGCTGCATCTTGGCGCGGACGATCGTCTCGGACGGATCCAGCGTGAAAACGAGATGGAGCGTGTCAACGAGGAACTCGGAAGCCTGGTAATCCTTTCGGTAGATCCGCTCCATGATTCCCCCGCGAACGTAGAGGAAGGCCCCTGGAATGCAAATCGCATCTCCCCTTGCTTCTCTGTGCCCTGTATTGGAGGGTATGCGGCAAATGACGCTCGATGCACTACTCCCGTTGCCGCCCGCAGGCTTCGACGTGACGAGCCATTATCGGCTCAAGCCGAGGCCGAAGAGAGCTTTTCACACCATCCTCGACGCGAACAAGCTGCTGGTGCCGGGGTCCAAGGGCAGCTTGACGTTTCGCAACCTCGACGGCGAACGCGTCGAGCTCGCCACCAAATACGAAGTCTCGGCCGGAACGATCGAGGAGAGCTTCGTCATGCGAAAGACGCCGGCAGGACTGGAAAGCGAGCACTTGGTTCGCTCGATGCGCGACGCCGAGGGGCGGCACGCGCGCAAGGAAGACGTCCATTTCGACACGAACCTCGGCGTTGCACCCAACACCTACCCGGAGGTCTTGCTCCCACTGATGCTCGGCTGGCCCTCGCGCCAGCGGACGCGCGCATTTTACTCCTGGATCAACGATCGCTTCGTCTCGCGCGTGTATGTCGAGACCAAGGGAAAGACCACGGTGGACCTCCCGGGCCGTTCGAGGAAGGCAACGGAGCTCGTCCTCTATCCCGACCTCAACGATTTCGTTCGTGTAGGCTCGACGGTCGCCCGGCTCGCCAAGCCTTTGATGCCTCAGTACCACCTCTGGTTCGAACCCGACGCGCCGAACCGTGTCCTGCGCTTCGAGGGCCCCTATGGACCACCCGGCGCACCGGAGCTCATCATGGAGCTCGACGAGTAACGGCGCGCCGATGCTTCGCGAGCCTCTGCTGCACTTCAAGGCCTGCGCGACACGATCACTTTCCGATGACGGACCAGAACGTGGTGCCCGCCCAAATGCGAGCCGCGAGATCGACGCCCGACCGACCCTGCCCAAAGCCGATACCGGGCCCGACTTCGATCAATACGAATGGCGCGGTCTTCTTGCTGGCCTTGATCTCCACGCCCAGGCGCACCATTAGCGGGATGACGCCGCCGAAGCCGGTTCCTTTGACCCATCCGAGGTCGATGGGAATCACGCCCCCTGTCACCACGCTCAGCTTGGGATTGACGTCCACGCTGACGGGGACCGCAAGCTCGATACGCGAGACCACGGTTGGGGTGTTGACCCCAGCCGACCCAGCCAAGAGCCCGGGCGTGACTCGAAACCCGAGGTCGGTCGTGGACCCAGGCCGCTTGTGGTTCCAAAGGTGGAAGCGCAGCGGCGCGTAGACGGCAAAGGCGATCCGCGGGTCGTCCCAGGCACCAGACCAAGGGCCGTAGACGAGCTCTCCGCCCAGCGCCCAGTCAAGCTTGTTCTTCCCCTTGTTCCACCACTCGTACGAGGTGCTCGGCCAGCCGGTTGCCACCTTGTGGGCCATGTCGGTTTCCAGGCGGGCTCCCCCGATCGTCGACTGCGGGCCTGCCAAAGCGGTACTGGCCAAGCCGAGCACCAACAAGAGCGTGAGTATAAACCTCATGGCGATCTCCTTTCCCGCATTCGCGAGCAGCGGACCTTAGCGAGTCGGACCGGAGCGAACAAACCGACGTCACCAAACTGACCTGAGGGCTCAGATACGCGAACGCCCCGGTCGATCGTGGTCGCCGGGGGGTCCGCTGGTTGGGTTCTGCCTCGAGCTTCGTTCGATTTGACGACTCCCTTAGTCGAGGTCGATTTCCACATGAGCTGTGACGCGGCCACCCTCTGCCTCGGCGCTGCCCACCCAAGTCCCGGTCGCGCCCTCAAATCGCCGTGTGCCGCCAGTGACGGTCCCTTCAAAATCGACAGAGAAGATCCCCGTGATGGGCGCCTGTGTGTCGGGGTCAACGACCGTTGGTTGAAAGCAGTAAAAACTCAGGTCGTCGTCGGTCGTCACGGAAAGAATTGATCCGTCCTTGTAGGTGAAAACAGCCGTTGTGCTAAGGCCGGCTCCGGGCAAGACCCCGCACCGCGAATCCGCCCCAGCCGCGTCAATGACGGTTTGCGCCGAGAAGATTGGTCTCCCGGACTTCCCTTTCGCGATTCCGCTCTGCAACGAGGTGGAGACTGCACCGAGCAGCGAAGGTGTTCCATAGTCCTCCCCCGTAGTGGAATCCTGCGAGCTCGTGGTGAAGTTGCTTCCGGAGAGCTCCAGGCTGATGTCCGGTCCGCGGTGCCACCACCACCAAGCCTGTGCGGGTGTGTCTGGAACCGCGAAGAGGGCCAAGCCCAGGGCGGCTGCGATGATGAAGATTCCCGTTTTCATGATTTTCTCCCTCTTTTCTCAATGGAAGGGGGTCGTGACCGCCGCCCTACTTCTGGGTCGCTGAGCGTCTCGCGATGGTGGAAACCTGTCTATACGTAGATTGTTTAGCGACCCGCGCGACTCGCCTTTACAGAGGCACGGCTGGTGTCACCGGAGTCCTTTTCACCTCGATCACATGAGGCTAGACTCCGCGCGCGGGGGCGATGGCAGCAGGTGGCTGCCCCAACCTTCGATACTCGTTGCCATGTTGTTTCTCACCGCCGTTGGGGCCATCACCGGCCTCACTTTCATCCTTGCTACCGCGTTGGTACTGGCCAACAAGCGGCTGTACGTCTACGAGGATCCGCGAATCGATGTGGTCGAGGAGATGCTTCCTCACGCCAACTGCGGTGCCTGTGGCTTCGTCGGATGTCGTCCTTTCGCCGAAGCGCTGACCAGGGGGGAGGTGCTGCCGGGCAAATGCACCGTGAGCTCCGGCGAGGAAAGAGCGGTGATCGCAGGCTTCCTTGGCGTCGACGTGGGGGCGGAGGAGAAGCTGGTGGCCCGGCTGGCGTGCGCGGGCGGCACCAATGTGGCCCGCAACCACGCGCGATACCACGGAGAGCAGACCTGTCGCGCCGCTGCAAAGGTCGCGGGCGGCGGGAAAGGCTGCTTTTGGGGCTGCCTGGGTCTCGGCGACTGCGACGTCGTGTGCGACTTCGACGCCATCCACATGAACGCGCACAAGCTCCCGGTGGTGGACGAGGCGCTGTGCACCGCCTGCGGCGACTGCGTCGAGGTGTGCCCCAAGGACTTGTTCTCCCTGCACAAAGAAAGCCATCGGCTCTGG
>CAMYJN010000037.1 GCA_947258625.1 uncultured Polyangiaceae bacterium
GCCTGTGTCGGGGACCGATAAGCGCAAGCTCTATAGGATGCTCGCCTTCGAGAGAAGAGCTGCGGAGCGCAAGCTTGGCGTGAAGACCAAGGGATGGCGCGTGGCGGGTCGCGAGGCACCTATTGGATCCTGGAAAGAGTTCCTGGCCGCACGGGCTTCGCGGGGAGACCAAAGGGCGATTCGCCGCCTCACTCGGCCGTTGCGAGGACCGGCGATCGAGAGCGCGGACCATCACCTTGGCGCCCTTCCCTCTCGCGCCTCGCGCACCAGTCGGGGCAGCGTCGTTCATAACCTGCCAGGCGGGGTACGGCTCCGCGAGTCGGCGGGAGCGATCGAGCTCCTCGGCGACTCGCGCGATGACGCGCTCCAGAGGCTGGTGAGTCTCGCTGAGAGTAGGTTCGGGGGTCAGCGGGTCACACTTCTCGGATCCAAGGAGAACCAGAAGCGACTCGTCGAGATGGCGTCCGAGCGAGGTTTAGAAATCGCCCAAGAGCGCCAGCGCTGACGCGCCCGAGCGCGCGTCTGTTTGGCGGAATCACAAACCTGATTATTGTGCACGAGTCGCCAGACGTCTCGTGCCATCTTCCGGAAAGTGGTTGCAGACCAGCTCGCGCGTTGGCCGCACGATCGCGAGGTCGACCAGGAGTTGTTCCTCGAGCGTTGCCTGGGCTTCGGTCAACAGCGAAAGGCGTTTGCCGACAATCTCGGCCAAATCGTGGAAGACCTCGAAACGCTGAGCCGCCCGCAGAGCGCGTACGCCTGAGCTGAGTGCGCAGCCCTTATCGGTACCAGGGCTCCGCGGTGCCTATTCGGTGAGCGGCGATGCCTCCGGGCCGCGAGTCGCTGGGTCTGCGACGGCGAGCTCCGCCGCCTCTTCCTCCGTAAATACCCGGGAGCGCGTCAGGAACCGGTACCCTTCGGGCGCTTCGAGCGAAAAACCTGCCCCGCGTCCTGGAACCGCATCGATTACGAGCTGCGTATGTTTCCATAGCTCGAACTGCCTCCCGCCGATATAAACGGGGCTGCCCTCGACTTCTCCAAGGCGGATGTCGTTTTGGCCGATCCGGAACTCACCGTCGGGATAGCACATGGGTGCGCTTCCATCGCAGCAACCACCGGACTGATGAAACAAGAGAGGCCCGTGGGCCGCGCGGAGCTTTCGAATCAGCTCCACAGCGGCTTCGGTGGCTTTGACCCGCTCAATCGCCACGCCTAGAAAAATCCCATTGGACTGGGGTCGTAGCTCACCAGCAAGTTTTTGGTCTGCTGGTACTGCGAAAGCATCATCTTGTGATTTTCACGCCCGATGCCCGACTGCTTGTAGCCGCCGAATGCCGCGTGGGCTGGATACAGGTGATAGCAATTGGTCCAAACGCGTCCGGCTTGGATCGCCCGCCCTGCGCGGTACGCGATGTTGGTGTCGCGCGACCATACGCCGGCTCCCAGTCCGTACAGGGTGTCGTTCGCGATTTCGATCGCATCGTCGAAGCCGTCGAACGAGGTGACCGAGACGACAGGCCCGAAGATCTCTTCTTGAAACACCCGCATCTTGTTGTGGCCGGCCAGGATGGTGGGCGCGACGTAATACCCACCCTCGGCGTCGCCGCCGATCTCAGCGCGCTTCCCGCCAATGAGGACCTCGGCTCCCTCTTGTTTGCCAATGTCGATGTACGCCATGATCTTTTCGAGCTGGTCAGTGGAAGCCTGGGCCCCAAGCATCGTCTCGGTGTCGAGTGGATTTCCCAGCTTGATCTGGTTCACTCGATCGACGGCCTGTTCTAGAAACGTCCCGTAGATCTCCTTCGCCACGAGCGCGCGGGACGGGCAAGTGCACACTTCGCCCTGATTGAGGGCGAACATCGCGAAGCCTTCGAGCACCTTCTGGCGGAACTCGTCGTCCTTATCGAGCACGTCCTTGAAGAAGACGTTCGGCGATTTGCCGCCCAGCTCGAGGCTCACGGGCACGAGGTTCTCGGACGCGTATTGCATGATCAGGCGCCCAGTCGTGGTTTCACCGGTGAAAGCGACCTTCGCGACGCGCGGGTTCGACGCCAGGGGTTTGCCCGCCTCGACCCCGAACCCGTTGACGACGTTGAGGACGCCTGCCGGAAGCAGGTCTCCGACGAGTTTCATCAGCTCGAGGATCCCCACCGGCGTCTGCTCTGCCGGCTTCAGAACGATCGCGTTGCCCGCTGCAAGCGCGGGCGCAACCTTCCACGCGGCCATCAAAATCGGAAAATTCCAAGGAATGATCTGGCCGACGACTCCGAGTGGCTCCGGGAAGTGGTACGCCACGGTGTCGTGATCGAGCTCTGCGACCGAACCTTCTTGCGCGCGGATGCAGCCTGCGAAGTAACGGAAGTGGTCGATCGCCAGCGGGAGGTCCGCGGCCAACGACTCCCGTACCGGTTTTCCGTTGTCCCAGGTCTCGATGACCGCAAGCTTCTCGAGGTTGTCCTCGATGCGGTCCGCCATCTTGTTGAGGATGTTCGCCCTCTCGGCCGCCGCGGTGCGCCCCCAGTCCGGCGCGGCTTTGTGCGCGGCGTCGAGTGCGAGCTCGATATCCTCAGCCGTCGAGCGTGGCACTTCGCAAAACTTCTGCCCGTTCACCGGACTCGGGTTGTCGAAATAGTTGCCTTTGCGAGGCTCTGTCCACTCGCCACCAATGAAATTCTGGTAGCGGCTATCGAGTTTGGGTGCGTCGTGTTTCATGGCCAGCTCCCCTCGTGAATGGGTGGGTCGGAACCATGGTGTTACCACGCGACCATCGGCGGAAGAAGGATCAACTGGAGGGTCGCCAGCGGGCGCGACCCGTACGGCATCGACGCCTACTGGAAAATTCTGTTTTCAGATGACGCTTGGACGACCCCGCGACTGCAGCTGATTCTAAGACGGCGCACGTCGTACTCCTGTTGGTGTTTCCACATGGCGAGCACGGCCGCGGACAGGGGGCGCGCCAGCGTGAGTCGGGCCAAGTGCGGCGCCTGGTCGCGCAGCATGCGTTGGTAGGCCTTGTTGAGCGGATGTTCGTTCATCCGTGTCGCGACCAGGCGCCGCACTTCCTCGAAGATCCGGTCTCGCTCGTCGTCCGAGAGCTGGTCGGCCATTTCGCGCAGGCGACGGGCGGCGGCGGCGGTCGCCTTTGAGCTGTCTTCGGAGTTCGATGCTGTTTGGTCTTTGAGGCGCGGCTTCCTCGTGGATCGACGTGCCGGCGGGTCCATCCAGTCCGCAACGGGCTCGGCTGGTCTCCCTTCGGACAAGCCCAACGTCTCGAGCCAGTTTGGGATCTGTTTGAAATATGGGTGGTCCTTTTCATGGAGTCGGGGGAATGGTTTGTACCCGTACGAAGCGGCGTTCAGCTCCGAGATCGCAGTCCAGAGAAACTCGTCGGCGGAATCGGACGGTTCAGCAACACGCTGCTGCTCCGCTTCGATCAAGCGAAACGCTTCGGCGACTCCCGGCTCGCGGAAGCGATCCATCCAACGCTCCAGGAATTCCCGCGTTAGATAATCCCGATAGCACTCCTTGGCTTCCTCTTTGGGGTTGGGCTCCAGAGCGAGTTTCCAGCGGTGGGGCGCGTGTGGCACCTCGATACGCGGCACGTGCCCCACTGCTGGGAAGCGCGATTGCTCTTCGAAGAAACGACGCGAACGCTGTTCTGCGGTGACTTGTTCACGCACGTCGGCGATCCGGCCCCAATCAAATCGGGCGACATCGTCGGTCCGGCGCGAGAAGCCGAAGCGATGTTCCACGCCAGCTGTCTGACTCCGACCACCGGAAGCACGATTCGGTCGCTCGCGAGCCTGGAGCCCGCTGTGCTCGGAGTGATGCACGGTTCCTCTTTCAACGGGGCGTGCGTCAAGGCACTCGAGGACTTGGCAAACGTCTACGACGACCTGCTCGCGGCGGCAATGCCCGCGTCATAGAAGCTCTCTTCGCCGGATGCACGGCGACCATCGCATCCCGAGCCCGATGGCTCGAGCCGACCAGCTGTGCCGGGCTCGGGCTACGGGGTGATCACGCCGCTGCGGCTCGGGAGTCAGAAGCGCGAAGCGGTGATCTCGACGTCGGCGTGTTGCCAGGCCTTCTCGAATTGGCGCTCCACCTTGACCGCTTCTTTGCTCTTACCTTGCGCGCGAAGGCTTTGGGCGAGCCCGAAGAGGGACCAGCCGTTGTCGGGGAAGCGCGCGAGATCCGCGCGGTAGACCCTTTCAGCAGCGCGCGCCTTGCCGGCTTCGAGCAGAATCGCGCCGAGGTTGTGCCGCACCGGATAGAACCAGTCAGGCGGCTCGCCGTAGATCAGGCTGTCCTCGATGGCGATGGCCTTCCGGAGCTTGGCGACTGCGGTCTTGGCGTCTTTGCTTGCCGCGGCGATCTCGGCTTGGAGCACGAGAGCCGCGATCCGTGCCAACGACGAAGTAGGATTGAGGCCCCAAATTCGGATCTCTTCGAGCTTCGCGTCGGCGGCAATCGTGCGCACCTGCTTCAGCTCTTTCTTTGCCCCGTCGAGCTCTCCCCTGCGCGCGTACGCGATGCCGCGCGCGTAGTGCCAAACAGCGGTGGGATAGAGAAGGTCGGCATCGGGTGGGGGCTCGCGCAGGATGTCGTCCCATTTTCCAAAGCGCACCAACGCGTAATAGGGAATCGCCGAGAAGTGCTGCAAGACACCGAACTGGACGTCACGGATCAAGGAGCGATCGACGTGCGCGGCCGTGTGGCGGGCCGCAGCGAGCGCGTCCGCGCTTCGTCCCTCCATCGTGGTGGTGGCCCAAAGGAAATGATGGTTGTGCGGCACGTACGCCACGGGGTAGATGCCCTGTGCGCGGCACTGCGTCACGTAGTCGTTATCCGCTTCGACGGCCATTTCGTTCGAGAGCGAGCCGTCGTGATAGCGCCCGACCCGAATGTAGATGTGCGAAGGCATGTGCACGAGGTGCCCGGCGCCCGGGACCACGCGCCGAAGGCTGTCGGCGGCTTTCACGCCACGCTCGGGCTGCTCTTGCTCGACGGCATGGATGTAGAAATGGTTAGCGCCGGGGTGCTTGGGATCGCGCTCGAGCACGTAGTCGAGCGTGGCAAACACCTCCTTGGTGAGCGGCTTGGGCTTGCCGTCTTTGGTCCAATACGCCCAGGGCATGGTGTCCATCATCGCTTCGGCGTAGAGCGTTTGGATTTGGATGTCATCTGGGAAGCGCTTGGCCACCGCCCGCATCGCGTCGGCATAGGCGCGGTCGAGCGGCTTGCGATCCGAAGGCGGCTCCGCTTGGTAGCGCGTCTGCAGCGCCTCGATCAAGGCGCGCTCTTTGTCGCTTGCATAGGGCAGCCGGGCCTTAGCCTCTTGGAGCGTTTGATAGGCCTTCACCTCACGGTCCGGCGTCGGCACCGGGTCGTTGATGTTGGGGCCGAGCACCAGCGCAGCCCCCCAAAAGCACATCGCGCAGCTGTCATCGAGCCGCGCCGCTTCTCGAAACGAGCGCTCGGCCTCGAGGTGATTGAAGCCATAGGCAAGCGTGAGCGCTTGATCGAAATAGCGCTGCGCGAGCTCGGACGCGGTGGATATCTTCCAATGGAGATCGCCCATGCCTTCGAGCAAGGGCGCGGTTCTCTCCGCTTGCGCGGCTTCTGTCTTGGGCGTCGTCTCTGCTTCCTTCGTTTCTGGCGACGACGCGCAGGCGATCAGGAACGCTAGAGCACAACCAAACGAGACACGTTGCAGGCGAATCGTCATGCACCTCCCGAGCTGTTGCTTATACACCCGGCGCTTCAGAATGAGGAGCATAGCGAATTCAGGGGCTCTGTCTGCGCCGCGAACCACGCGACATCACATTCAGTACCGCGCAATGGGGCCCTCAACATGAGCCCGATGGGCTAAGAGAGCTCTCCTTTTAGTTGCAGCTTGGGTCGTCGTCGGTGGCGAAGAGGTTGGTCCAGTAGGTCCCGTACTCGCCTCCTTCCGTGGCACGGCCGATTCCCACGACGACGTAGCTCTCGCGGAGCATGTTGGCGTTGTGGCCCGAGGAGTTGAGCCACTGTTCGAATGTGGCCTGCGCAGTGGCGTTCCCGGCCGCGATGTTCTCGCCAAATCCGGTCGACTCGCAGGTCTCGAAGCACGCGTCGCACGCACGCGATCCGGGGCTCGATCCGTTGAGGCCCGAGTGATCGAAGTAGCCCTGATCCCGCATGTCTTCGCTGTGCCCCTGCGCCGCGCGATTCATCGAAGTGCAGGCCGTCACCGGACCGACGCCGTTGGCCGCACGATGCTGATTGAGGAGCTCGAGAAACTGCTGCTCTTGCACGTCGAGCGGAGTCGTTTCCGGGCCGGCGCCGCCGCACTGACCGTTGCCGTTGCCGCCAAATGGGCCGCCCACATCCGAATTGGGGTCCCCACAACCCGCCGCAAGAAACGCCACGCCAAAGAACATGACCAGAGCTTTCTTCATCCCCAAACCCCTCTTCCCACGGCATCGGTGGGTCATTGCGAACCGACCGGGCGCGTGTTCTCTAATTGTCGGTCGATGGGGGCAGCCAACCAAGCATTCCGAGCGCGTTCGTGCGTCAATCGGCGGTTCTTGTGTGGCGGCGCACACAAGAGGGCGCCCCGATCGCCCTACCCACTTGTTTGCGGTTGATGCCGAGGGCGAGGAGCGCGCGAATGAGGCGATCGACGGAGACGCTGGGGTCGTCGCACGGCGGGGTTGTTTCAACCAGGATCATGCTGGGTTGCTGGCAACCTGGGTGGGGGCGTTCAACATTCTCACAGGCCAACGCGGGTCGGGTTGTCGGTCACGTTTCAACGTGGGAAGGTCGCCGCTCAACCTCGCCCGCATCGTACGCAGTCTCGAATACTGACCTGCCGAGCGAGGGCATCGGGCTTTTTGCGGGCGGTTCGGTTCTGACGATTGGCGGCCTCGTCGGGACGATCATCACGGGTCGCATGTTGGCCCAACGCAAGCGAAAGCTGCGCGGGCTGACGGAAGCGCGATACGAGGGACCGCGCAGAGTTCAATGGGACCTTGCACGATCGCGATTCGTGTTCTGAGCGATGTGCGACGTGGGGGCGTTTGAGGTGCAGCCGGAACTCTAGTCCGAACAGCGAACAAGAACGGCGACCTTCAGATCACTCCGCGGGTCGCCGTCTTGTTTGTGGGGCTCAGCCTAGAGGAACTGAAGTTACACACCTGGGCGACCAACGAAACGAAGCGCAAATGCTGCACGCTTTTCCATCGAGCGGTGAAAAGCCTAAGGCTTTCAAGACGCCTTTCAGTAACCGCAGCGCAACGTCTGCGCGTGCGAAAGGAAGAAAGAATTACGTATAGCGAGGAGTTCTATGGCGACCCAAGTTGCTTTGTGTGGCCGGCCTGAAACCGGATCCGTGCGATCGAGGAGCCTGTGATGCGTCACCTATTGGGATTTGTATGTGTCTGCGCGCTGGGCGTGGTTCCGCTCGTGGGGTGTAGTGAGACCGGCGAGACCGAAATTGCGTGCGAAGACAACGTCTGCCCTTGCAACGAAGGGGGCATTCGCGGTGCCATTGCCGAAGGTGGCGGGCCCTTTACATTCGATTGCGATGGTCCGACCACGGTGTTCACCAAGGCGGAGATTGACATCGACAAAGACGTCATTCTCCACGGCGAGGGCAACCTCGCGGTCCACGGGAACGACGATCACCGTGTCTTCGAGGTTGGGGCCGCAGCGGAGCTGCGGGGAATAACGGTCACGGGGGGTCACCAGGGTGCGCCATCAATGAAAGCGAGGCGGCCGGGAGCTACTCTGAGCACCGGTAAGTCGCAAGGTCCCTGGCCGTATTGGGGTGGCGGCATTGCTAACTACGGCACGCTGGCACTGACGAACTGCACGGTGTCGGGAAACACGACAAGCGAGGACGGCGGCGGCATTCACAATGACGGGACGCTGACGCTGACGAACACCACCGTGTCGGGGAACACAGCGTGGATCGGCGGCGGCCTCGGCGGCGGCCAAGGTGTCAACCTCTACTCCACGTTGACTTTGATCAACAGCACCGTCTCGGGGAACACCTCATTCGAAGGTCCCAACAGTGGTATCTTCAACGCGGGGACGTTGACGTTGATCAACAGCGCCGTGTCGGGAGACATTTCCTTCCTCGGGACCTTGACGTCGACGAGTTCCCTGATCGATGGGGTCTGCGAAGGGCGTTCGACGTGGGAGGCCGTGTCCAACGGGTACAACATCGAGAGCCCTGGCAACACCTGCGGCTTCGACCAGTCCACTGACATGCCAGGCATGACTGCTGAGCAGCTGAATCTGGGACCGCTCGCCGACAAGGACGGACCGACCATGACGCACAACCCGGGTGACGGTGGCCTTGGTGAAGGCAGTATCGCGATCGATGCGATTCCAGGGGATGCGTGCGAGGTAGACACCGACCAGCGCGGTGAACCCCGCCCGGAGGCGGGCGGCACGATGTGCGACGTGGGTTCGGTCGAGCGGCAGCCGACCGATTCCAACTAGCGTGCAAAGTTCTGGCGAGCATTCAGCTCCGCCACAAAGGAGGGTGAAACCATGCCCAAGATAAACAAGAGCATCAACATCAATGCACCTGTCGAGAAGGTCTTTGCGTACGTTACGGATCCAACCAAAGGCCCAGAGTGGCTGGTCGGCTGGACGGAGGTGACGGATGTGACCGGGTCTGGCGTCGGTCAGCATTATCACTGGAAATACAACATGCTTGGGGTTCCGCTTCGGGGCGAGACCACGGTTAGCGAGCAGGTACCGAACAAGCGCTCGGTCACAGACAGCAAAGGAGGGATCACGAGCACATTCACGTTCACCTACGCACCACATGAGGGCGGGACAAAGCTGGATCTGGAGTTGCACTACGCCATCCCCGTTCCCGTACTGGGGAAGCTCGCGGAAAAGCTCGTGCTCAAGCGCAACCAACGAGAAGCCGACGTGTCGATGGAGAACATCAAGGAACGACTGGAGGTCTAGGCCGGCCGGGCGAGGCTTTCACTCCGCACCGCTGCCGTTCTCGCGTGCGCGGATCCTTCACGTGATCTGAAGGACGGCGCATGTTCTGCGCCAGAAACCGCTCCCACGATGGACAGGTGGCCCCACAGCTTGCCGAGTGAGCGAGAGGTCGCGCTCAACATCCATGGATCGACCACTCACGCTGAGCGACGGTCATTGGGTGAATCATCACCGTTGAGGTAAGCATGATGCGGCTCCAGATGATACTCTGTGTCGTCGTCTTAACCGGGCGACACCGCGGGAAGCATGAGCTCTAAGGATCGCAGACACTCGAATCCGCCGCCTCCGATCGAAAAGAACTCCGAGGTTCGCCCCGCTGTCGAGAGGGACGAGCGGCGTCGCGCGCATCGTCGCTCTTCGGACGCGGAGATCAAGATCTTGTCGCCGATCCAAGGGATCGCCTCGGCCCTCGATGTAAGCGGCACCGGCATCCAGCTCTCGCTCGACGACTGGCTCTCCGCGGGCACGCTGTGCGATCTGCGCATCACGACTCACACGGGCCGAATGATCTATAAACGCGCACGCGTCATTTGGACCCGACGGGTGGGTGAGCGGTGCGTGTCCGGCTTGGAAGTTGTGGGGTCGATCGCGCCGCTCGCCCCGGACCGGGACTGACTACCCTGGTCGATAGCGGCGTCCGAAAGGACGCGGCGACTACGAAGGTAGGCTTCATCGTGCCCTAGGCCGGTAGACTACAGTTCAGCCGTGGGAGGGCCCCGCTTACCGGGAATCAGGGCCGAGTTTCGACTCAACTGCCAGCGCCATTCGACGCGATCGAGCTCGGCTTCGGCCGGACCGGCTTCTTGTTGCCGAATATCGGGCCGCTGATATGTAGCGACCTGTCAACGGAGATGATGGGGTTTACGTTGTGCCCTTTGTAGTTGGTTGAACGGCTCAAAGAAGCTGGCGAACAAAGCGACGGTTGATCAATCTGATATTCGTGGATCGGCCCGAGGGCCGCCGACATGGTCATCATCCGTTGGGAGTTCGCTCAGACTAGAGGCGCGAGTTCGGCACGGCCGTGCCTATCGCATAGATGTTGCGAGGATTGGTCCTTCCCGTGGGGATGCTTGCCAGCTTCTTTGGGCCGTTCACCAGGTAGGCCCTCCTTGTTCATCTCGGTTTCGCGCTGCCGCCCGACGGCCCACACAAACCCGGCGAGCTCTCGACTCATCGCGGTCACCGTGACCTGGTGAGACTTGGCTCGGATCCTCATTCGCCCGTGTTTTCGGTAGAGACGCTTTTGCGCCTCCCAGGCCATGTCGACAATGGCTTGACTCTGTCCCTGCTGACGCCGCTTCAGGCTTGGACTGCGGCGAGGCCGAAGACGTCCACAGAACGCCGACTCCCCCAAGACCCGGCGAAGATGCGCATTGCCCGTCTTGGTGATGCCACCTTGGTGCCGGCTGCCGCCACTGGAGTGTTCGCTCGGGACCAAACCCAGGTAGGCCATGAACTTTTGGGCGGAGGGAAATCGCTCAAAC
>CAMYJN010000038.1 GCA_947258625.1 uncultured Polyangiaceae bacterium
GCGGACATCGGCGCCTATCTGTTCTCCGCGGACGGCAACCCCGGCTGGGAGCTCGCGGAGACGCCGAAGGCATCCACCCCGACCAACGACCCGGGTACGGGTGGGACCGGTCGCGGCATTGGAGGATCGGAAGGATCGGCGGGCTCCGGAGGAACCCCCGGCAATCAGCCGTCCGGGAGCTCCTCGGGATGCAGCATCGCTTCGTCGCACGATGGTATGGCGCAGCTGATGCTCTGGCTGATCATCGCTTTGCTCTGGCATCGGCGCATCCGACGAGCTTGATGGTTGGGTCCTAGCTGAACTCGGTTATCCTCCCCCGATGGAGCAAGCGCGCGAACGCGCTGCATCGATCGCGGTTCTGACGTCGATCCCGATGGTTGGGCAGCTGATCGCCGGGCGTGCCGTCCGCGATACGCTGTTTCTGACCGAATACGATGCGGTCTATCTGCCTCGCGTGATGCTGGCGGCAGCAGCGCTTTCTCTGGCGGCCGCTGTATCGGTCGGGCGCCTGATGCCCAGCCTGGGGCCGCGCGCCACCGCGGTTGGCATCGCACTGATCAATGGCGCGATGTTCGTCCTCGAAGCGACTCTGCTCGCTACCATGCCGAAGGCCGTCGCGGTGCTTGCGTACATTCACGTGAGCACGCTGGGCGCTCTCGTGGTGAGTGGGTTCTCGTCTATCGTGAACGAACGGTTCGATCCGCTCTTTGCGAAGACCGTCGTCGCTCAAGTCGGCACCGGCGCGACATTGGGCGGCGTGTTGGGAGGCGTCCTGGCGCTGGTCCTGTCGAAGCAGACCGAGCTTGCGACGGTGCTTTATGGGCTGGGCGCGCTCAGCCTTCTTGTCGCGCTTGGCGCTTGGAACATCGGCAAGTCGACCCAAGCTCGAAGAGCTCCCGACGAAGAGACCCGATTCGGAGTCAAGACGATCCGCGAAGACAACTACCTACGCAAGGTCGCGCTGACGGTCGCGCTTCTCGGCACGGTCGGTGTTCTCGTGGACTACGCCATGAAGGCCGAAGCAGATGCCAGGTTTACGGATTCCGCCGGCCTGCTCTCCTTCTTCGCGGTGTTCTACATGGCGGCCGCGCTGCTGACCTTCATCGTGCAAGCCGGCGTCGCCAAGCCGTTGCTCCAGAAAATCGGTCTTGGCGGCACGATGGCGGTTCTTCCCTTGAGCGTCGCTCTGAGCGCGGCGTTCGGCGCCGTCTGGACGACGCTCGCGACCTCTGCATTGTCGCGTGGGACGCAGACCGTCATGTCGAGCTCGCTCTTTCGGTCCGGGTACGAGCTCCTCTACACCCCGGTTCCGCCGATGAAGAAGCGCGCGACCAAGGCGCTCATCGACATCGCCTGCAACCGCATTGGTTACGCGGCGGGGAGCATCCTGGTCATGGTGATCGTGGCACTTGCGGCGAGCTCCGAAGCCGCGACCTCCTGGGTCTTGTGGCTTGCCGTCGTCGCTGCGTTGGTATCGACGTGGGTAATTCGGCAGTTGCATGATGGATATGTGCAGGAGCTCGCGTCGAGCCTGCGGTCGGGCGCGGTCGTGCTCCAGTCCGACGACATCGTCGATGCCACGACACTTCACACCCTCGCCAAAACCGAGGGAGCGCTGAACCGACGCGAGCTCTTGGACAGCATCAGGGAGCTCGAACGTGGCAAAGAAGCAGACAAGAGCGCCGCGGACCGTGACGCTTGGAGCGATCACCTCGCCGGCCTGGTCTCGGACGACCCACCGCGCGTGTTGAACGTACTTCTGGACGATTCATTGAGCTGGCGGTTTGCTGCACATGTCATCGATCTGCTCCAAGACGATGTCTATGCGCGGCCTGCCTACGGCGCACTGGAGCGGATGACGCCGCGCATCACGGGTCAGTTGGTCGATGCAATGCTCGACAGCGACAGCCCGGTGGCGGTGCGTCGCCGGATTCCGCGCCTGTTGAGAAAGGTCGACGACCCGCGGGCGGCGCAGGGCCTGCTAGCGGGTCTCGAGGACAAGGACTTCAACGTTCGTTATCGCTGCGGACACGCGCTGGCCGAGCTCCGACGAGCGGACCTCGATCTCGATGTGCCCGAGCCTCCGGTCATGGCGGCGGTGGCCCGGGAAGTCGCATTGGACACAGAACATCGGCAGCATCGGTGGCTACTTGAAGAGGCCTCCCCGGACGCTCAGAACGAAATCGACCTGCTCCTCGCGAAGCGAGAAGACCGCAAACTCGAGCACGTGTTTACACTGCTGAGTCTTGTCCTCGACCGTGACGCGATCATTCTCTCGCTCCGCGCGCTGTCCAGCCAGGACGAGAACTTGCGTGGCACCGCCCTCGAATATCTGCATCACGTCTTGCCCGAACCGGTGCGCGAGGCCCTCTGGCCGAGGCTCGCCGAACGCTCCGAACAGCTCCGCGCGCGCACGGTGTCCAACTCTCCCGAGGAGCTCCTCCAATCGATGCAGTCGCTCATGCGCGATCGCGGCCATCGACGGACGTGAGCTGCAGATCCACCGTCAGCACGCCTTTGGCCTTGGGCGGCGGCGCCTTTCGTACGGGCGCGCCGTGTGCCTCCCACCAGCGTCGCGCGTCCTCGGAGGTCCACGGGGGGATGCTGGCGCAATCGGAGAGCCGTCGGTCGAGCTCGAATGCGCTCTGCGGCCGGTCCGACGGGTCCTTTGCCAGGCAACTCAAGACCAGTTGCTCGAGGTCCGGTGCAATCGGTTTGCCCAGCCTCGACGACAAAGGCTCCGGAGTGCTGTGCAGATGATGGCTGCACACCTCCACGATGCTTTTTCCCGTAAACACATGTGTGCCGGTCAGTAGGTAGTAAGCGACCGCCCCAAGCGCGTAGAGGTCGGCGCGAGCATCGACCGCATCCGGCGCGGTAATCGACTCGGGCGCCATGTATTGCGGAGTGCCGGACAGGCTCGCCTCATTGGTCAATTGGATGCCACCTTCCTGCCGAACCTGCTTGACCAGACCGAAGTCCAGCACTTTGACGAAATCACCAGCCCCGCCGTGCGGGTGCAATAGGTGCACCATGATGTTTCCGGGCTTGAGGTCGCGGTGAACCAAGCCGATGCCGTGCGCCTCGACCAAGGCCGATGCGCTTTGTCGCATCAAGTCGATGACACGCCCTTGCGGTTGCGCGCCTGATCGTGAGACGAGGTCCGACAGAGTCAGCCCATCGACGTACTCCATCGCATAGTAGAAGATTCCATCCGACGTGTGGCCATAGTCGAAAATGGTGATCGTGTTTGGATGCGTGAGGCTCGCGGTGAGCTGCACCTCTTGCTCGAATCGCCGCAGGTTGTCCGCCCCGGCCTTGTCGGGAGGAAGGAGCTTCACCGCGGTTGGCCTTCGCAGAAATGCGTGGCTCGCTCGATAAACGGCGCCCATGCCTCCCTCGCCGATTTTTTCTTCGAGCCGGTACTGCCCGAGCTGCTCGGCATCATGGACTCTGCGGCGAAGCCCATAGATGACCACCGAAGCGCCCGTGCTGAGCGCGGTCGTGAGGACCCACCAGATCGCGATCTCCGTCGTGATGGCGGCGGCTAGGCGCCGAGCGGTCTGATCGGTGAGCTCGGGGTAGATCACGGACCACTCGATGCCGAAGTAGCTGCCGGTCGCCCACAATCCGCGCTTCTGTAGGTCCAAGCCCAGGGAGCCATAGTAAACACAGGCCAGGAGCACCACTCCGACGATCAGGCCCAGAGTCAGGGTCCACCGACCCGTGCATGGAACGAACACCGCCCGCGCAATAATTACGTTTGAAAGGGCAAGCAACATGATGAAGTCAGGTCGCGCCTCGAACGGGATGTAGATGCCCATCACGCCCGTGGCGAACACGCCCAAGCTGAGCGCCGTACCCTCCACCACCCGGATGAAACGAGCACTGCGCTTCCCCCGCCGGAGCAAGAACCACGGCAGGACGAAGAACCCGACAGCAGACAGATGCCACCACAACGAAGGGTCCCGAAACGCCTCTCGTTGATTCATGACGAGCAACATCACGACTCGGTAGAGCCAGAAGAAGAGGTACAAGCCTCCGATCACCAGGCCGAATAGAGCGACGCGCCGTTGGAGGAACGACCGATCCTCCTCACTCGCCGAAAGACCCTTGGAGCTCGGGAGATGCATACGGGTTGTTAGTACCATGGACCCTATTGGGGTCCGGGCGCCGATCGACATTCCAAAAGAAAAGGCCCGCCCAAAGGGCGGACCTTCTCAGGGTGAAGGAGGTTGGTCGATCTTCTGGGGAGGCTTGATGGCCCCCCGAAGCTAGTCTTGTCCTTGGTCGACGAAGGGGTGCAACTGGTTGCGAAAGACGTCCAGGGGCGAGGGAAAGGTCTCTGGATCGGCGACGCCGACGGCCTCGGGTGCGAGCTCTGGCGCATAGACGAAGGTGCCAAAGGCGATATCCCAGAGGGTGATGGCCGACGCGAAGTTGCCAGCCTCTTCGATGTCGGTGCTGTGGTGCAAGCGGTGATGCGCCGGTCCCATGATCAGGTAGCCGAGCCAGCCAAGCTCGACATCGATGTTGGCGTGCACCGCGTAGGACTGAATCGTGGTGACGTAGGCAGCGATGACGATGACCGCAGGATCGAAGCCGAGGAGGGCCAACGGCAAGGTCTTGGCGACGCCGCTGTAGATGCTGTTCACGAAATGAATCGTGTTGTTGTTCCAGGTGTTGACCTTGTCGGGCGTATGATGAACTCCGTGCACCTTCCAAAGCCAACCGAGGTGGCCCCAGCGATGCATCCAGTATCCTCCGAGATCGGCAATCAAGATCGCGACTGGCAACGCGACGCCAAACGAAAGCGCGTTGTCCCAGACGCCGATCGCGGCGACGGCAAAGGCAATGCCCAGCTTGACGATCGCGTCCATGCCGCCGTTGAGCCCGAAGTAGAAAAGATCCCGAAGTGCTTCTTTCCCGTCGGGACGCCACTCGCGCTCGTAGGGCATCGCCCATTCGAGCAAGAAGAGCGTGACGATCGTGCCGAGCAGCCCGGCCATGGTGGCCGCTTCGAGCGAGGCGTCGGTCACGACGGCCCAGCTGACGAGCGCCGCGTTCGCAGCGAGCAGCAGTGGGTAGCTGAGGTGCCGGGCTAGGGACCGGATGCCGGCATTGGCGTCGACAGGAAGTGAGAATGAGCTGTGGGTGGTGATGGTATCCATGATGGCCTCCTTCCCCGTAGACATTGCGAGCAGCGTGCCAAATCATGAACATTCATGATTTCGGATAGATAGCTGCGTGAGGCAGCGAGCTGTCCGGAGATTCGGACACATTTCGGACAGCTAAGACTGTCCGAACAGATGGCGCCGGACACTTACCGAGGGTCGCCACGCTGCGGGCGCGGGATTCCATGTTTCTCCATGCGCCGGTAGAGCGCCTGCCGGCTCAAGCCAAGCGAGCGCGCGGTTTGCTGGACATTGCCTGAATGCTCCTCGAGCGCCGCACAGATTGTTGCTGCCTCCTCCGCGCTGCTCGACGCGCGAAGGCGGGACGCGAAGGAGCCCGTGCTCGAGTGGGAAGACAAGCGAGCGGTTCCCTGAGCAACCGGCAGCGACAGCATTTCCGCGCGAAGCGGTCCACCTCCCGAAAGAATGCTCGCACGCTCGATGACGTGTTGAAGCTCGCGAATGTTCCCAGGCCAGGCGTAACTTTGCAGACGACTTGCCAAGGATTTCGGCACGTCAGGCCGCGTGATGTTGAGCTCCTGCGCCGCCAGCTCGAGAAAATGAAGCGCGAGAGGCAGAATATCTTCAACGCGCTCTCGAAGCGGCGGCACCGCGATCGGAAAAACACCGAGCCTATAAAACAGGTCCTCTCGAAACCGGCCCTCTGCAACTTCCTTGGGCAAGTCGCGATTGGTTGCGGCGACGATGCGCACGTCCACCCTTTGGGTTCGCTCGTCACCCACCGGCTCGAACTCCTGCTCCTGAAGCACACGAAGAAGCTTCGCCTGGAGCTCGAAAGGAATCTCACCGACCTCATCGAGAAAAAGCGTCCCTCGATGCGCGAGCCGAAAGCGCCCTACACGATCCCGCACCGCACCGGTAAAAGCTCCTTTTCTGTGGCCAAAAAACTCGCTCTCGAAGAGCCCTTTGGGGATCGAGCCACAGTTCACCTTCACCAAGGGCGCGTCCGCCCGCGGGCTTGCCGTATGGATGGCGCGGGCGACGAGCTCCTTGCCGACGCCGGATTCGCCGGTGACCAGGACAGTGGCGTTGGTTTTCGCCACGGCTTCGATCTGGGCAAGCACCATGCGCAGCGCGGGGCTATCCCCGATGATGTCTCCAAAGCGGCCCGACGTGCGCACCTCTTCGCGCAGGTAATCGCGCTCCTGCTCCAGCGCGTCTTTGAGGCGCTCGATTTCCTTTGCGCGGCGCTGGAGCTCTTCGCGGACGGCCACTTGCGCGGTCACATCACGTACCGAACCGGTGAAATAGACCGTATCACCGAGCGGCGTGTAGGTGAAACGAACCTCGATAGGAACCTCTGTCTCCTCCTTGCGCAATCCGTGCGCCTCCACGTACCGAATGGGCATGCCGGCAGGGTCTTGAAGGCGGTCGACAAACGCCGTTTCGTGGCGTGCTCGATACCGTTCGGGCATGAGGCACTGGACCGAGGCTCCGAGAAGCTCCCCTTCTCCGTAACCAAAAATCCGCTCTGCTTGCTTGTTGATCAAAACGATCGACTGCGCGGCATCGCAGACCACAAAGCCATCGCCGGCGGTGTCGAGCAGGTACGAAAGATGCGCGCTGTTCAGCACCAGGTCATCGCGCACGGTCGGCATCGCCCGGCCATGGTGTCCAGGCTGGTGTCCGATGTCCAGCTTGAACTGTCCGGTCTCTGTCCGATGGGCTCAACGATGCGGACATGATTCGGGTTTAGAAGCGTGAAAGCCCAATGATTACAGCACTGGGTGCTTTGGCACGGCGTTCGCATTGACCGTGTACGAAAGGAACGTTCCCATGTACTGCATCTACCGAGGACACATTCTGCCGCGAGGCGTGGAGAAGGCGATGGGCAAGCCGGAGCACAACGAGCTTCGCCGCCGACTGGCGAGCCAGGCCAGCGGCGTGGTCGTCGAGGTTGGCTTCGGCGCCGGGCTCAATCTCCCTTTCTACTCCGACGACGTTTGCGCGATCCACGCGGTCGAGCCGGCCAAGCTGAATCAAAAGCTGGCCCGGAAGCGAATCGACCGGTGTGAGATTCCGGTGCACTTCACGGGGCTCGACGGGGAACAGATCCCGCTAGACGCTGGCTCCATCGACATGGTGGTCAGCGCCTGGACCCTTTGCACCATTCCCAGTCTCGGGGTGGCACTCGATGAGTTTCAGCGAATCCTCAAGCCGGGCGGCAGGCTCCTGTTCCTCGAGCACGGCGCCTCTCCCGACGAGACGGTGGCGCGCTGGCAGCGCTGGCTCGACCCGGTGCAGAAGATCTATGCCGCCGGCTGCCGACTCGACGTCGATATCGAGGCCGAGGTCCGTAAGAGCGGTTTCGCGATCGAACGCGTCGAAAACTACTACATGAAAGGGCCCCGCTACGCCTCTTACATGTATGAGGGCGTGGCGGTCTCGGTGTAGCGGCGCCGCTCGGCGTCGGCTACTTCTTTTTCGCCGCCTTGCGCTCGGCGACCTCGACCTGAACCTTCTCGAGGATGTTGCGCGGGACGGGTGCGTAGTTCTTGAACTCCATCGAGAACTGGCCGCGACCGGAAGTGGCAGAACGAAGGTCACCGATGTAGCCGAACATCTCGCTGAGGGGGACGTCGGCCTTGATGCGCACGTTGGTGTGACCCTTCTCCTGAGAGTTCACCATGCCGCGGCGGCGGTTGAGGTCTCCGATGACGTCGCCGACGTTGGCATCGGGCACGAAGACATCGACCTTCATGATCGGCTCGAGGAGCTGCGGCCCAGCCTTGGGCATGCTCTGGCGAAAAGCCGCTCTGGCAGCCGTCTCGAACGCCATCTGCGACGAATCGACCGCGTGGAACGACCCGTCATTCAGAGTGACTTTGAAGTCGAGCAGGGGGAATCCACACAGGGGCCCCTCTTCCTTCATGACCTTGAAGCCCTTCTCGACGGCGGGAATGAACTCCTTCGGGATCTTGCCGCCAACGATCTTCGATTCGAAGACGAATCCTTCGCCAGGCTCGGTGGGCTCGATTGTGTATTCGATCTTCGCGAACTGGCCGGAACCACCGGTCTGCTTCTTGTGTGTGTAGCCGTCCTCGATCGCCTGCGTCACGGTCTCGCGGTAGGCGACCTGCGGCGCGCCGACGTCGACCGCAACGCCGTGGCTACGGCGAAGAATGTCGACCTTGATGTCGAGGTGGAGCTCGCCCATCCCTTTGAGAATGGTCTCACCGGACTCCTGGTCGACTTCGACGTGGAAGGACGGGTCCTCGGCAACCATCTTGCCGAGCGCCGTGCCGAGCTTCTCGCTCATGGCCTTGTCCTTGGTGCTGATCGCGAGTGAAATCACGGGGTCGGGGAAGACCATCGGCTCGAGGGTGGCTGGTTGCTTCTGGTCGGCAAGCGTGTGACCCGTACGCACGTCCTTGAGGCCAACCATGGCCACGATGTCGCCGGCCTGCGCCGAATCTACGATGGTTCGGTCGTCGGCGTGCATCTCGACCATGCGGCCGATGCGCTCGTTCTTGCCGGTGAAGGTGTTGACCAGCGTGTCGCCCTTGTTGATCGTGCCCGAGTAGATACGGGTGAAGGTCAGTGCGCCGAAGCGGTCTTCCATGATTTTGAATGCAAGTGCGCGCACCGGGCGGCTCGGATCGACGAGTGCGAACTCTCCGGTTTCGTGACCCTCGAGGTCGACCTCGGGCTGAGGCGGAACCTCGGTCGGATCGGGGAGGTAGTCGACGACCGCATTGAGCACTTGCTGAATGCCCTTGTTCTTGAACGCAGACCCACAAAATGTCGGGAAGAACGCGAGGTCGCGCGTACCGGTGCGGATACATTTCTTGATGGTCTCGACGTCGGGTTCGTTGCCGTCGAGGTACTGCTCCATGGCCTCATCGTCCTGCTCGACGGCGGTTTCGATGAGCTCGAAGCGATACTTGTCGACCAGCTCCTTCATGTCCTCGGGGACTTCCTGGACCTCGAAGTTTTCCGGCTGGCCGGAGTCATCCCAGACGTATGCCTTGCGGGTAAGCAGGTCGACGACACCCACGAATTCCGCTTCGGTGCCGATGGGAAGGACCATGACAAGAGGCTTGGCGCCGAGGATGTTCTTGATCTGGTCGACGACGCGATAGAAGTCCGCGCCCAAGCGGTCGAGCTTGTTGACGAAAATCAGACGAGCGACTTTGGAGTCGTTTGCGTAGCGCCAGTTGGTCTCCGACTGAGGCTCGACGCCGCCGGAGCCGCAGAACACACCGACACCGCCGTCGAGCACCTTGAGCGAACGATAGACCTCGATCGTGAAGTCGACGTGCCCTGGCGTGTCGATGATGTTGAGCTGGTGATCGTCCCAAAAGCAAGTCGTCGCCGCGGACTGAATGGTGATGCCCCGCTCCTGCTCCTGCTCCATGAAATCGGTGGTTGCCGCGCCATCGTGCACCTCGCCGATTTTGTGAATCTTACCGGTGAGCTTGAGGATGCGCTCCGTGGTCGTCGTCTTGCCGGCGTCCACATGCGCGAAGATGCCGATGTTTCGGTACTTACTGAGATCTTTCATTCTATTGCTCGTCCGATGGGTCGATTCGCCACGCGCCGGATACCGCGAAAGCCAGCTCATGCAAGCCCACGGCTAGGGGACACTCTCCGGGTCCTCAAGTACCCGAGATCGCACTGTTTCTCCGACAAAGATCGCAGCGACGAAATCATGAGGCTTTTCGCGCTGCGATCTTTGCCGCAGGAGCTTCGTGATTTCAGGGAGTTAGGGGGGTGGAGAGTGTCCCCTATTCGTAGAGCTTTATGACTTGGACTGCTTTGGGGGAGGCCTGCATGCAGAGGTCGCAGAGGGTGCATTCGTCGACGTTGGCTTCGACCACCTCGACGCTGTTCGGCGCAGAGGCGAGCTTGAAGATTTTGACCGGGCACACTTCGACGAGCTTGTCCGCAAGGCCGGGGGATTTTTGGACGACGCTGTCGTCCACATCTACGCGTATGAACATGGCCATGATGAGTCCTCTGTCGCTCAGTTTCCGATGCGCTCTCGGACGAGGCTAGGGATGTCGCCAATTTCCTCGGCAACGGAAATCCCGGCTTCGCGCATTCGGCGCATCTTGTCGGCGGGTGAATCAACCTTCTTGTTCACGACCGTCCCCGCGTGGCCGAAGCTCATGCCCGGCATTTCGTCCATGAAGCGACCGGCAACGAATGCCACGATGGGAAGTCGGCTCTTGTGCTCCTGAGTCCATCGCGCGAGCTC
>CAMYJN010000039.1 GCA_947258625.1 uncultured Polyangiaceae bacterium
AGGAAGGGCTCCCGCTCCCTTTCGTCTTTCCATTCTGGAAGATCGTTAGTGACCGGCCCTCACCAAGCGGTGTGGGGAATGAACCATCATCGCTGCTTATGAAGTTAGACCCCCAGGCGTGCAGGTTGATGTCCGGTCTATTGTGGTGCCCCCCGTGTGCGTCTGGAACCGCAAAGACGGTCAAGGCCAACGCGGCTAGCGCTACAAAAATTCCCTTTTTCATGATGAGTCTCCCCTTTTTCCAAATGGAACGAGGCGACGTGCTCGTCGCCCTGGTTCCGGAACGCAGAAGGCTTAACACGTGCGCCAACTGGCGCCATACGTAATTCTTTAGTTGATTCGCTCGCGCAGAGGTTGCGCGGCGATCGCCGAGAAGGCGTCTCGAGAGCATTCCGATTCTCTCCGCTCGGAACCAAAGCACGCAGAACGTGCGCCATACATAATTCTTTGGCGGCGGCTTTTGCGCGTTGGCATCAAGTAAGAGGCTTTGCTCCTGGTTGAACGAGACCCTGCTAGAACCGCACTTGCTGCCCCAACGTGAATAACCACAGAGGTTGCGGCACTTTCCCATTTCATTCGCTGAGAAGAGCGGGCCTCGCAAGACACGCCGCGCAATCGTGAGGACGACCATCGGTAAGATCATAGTTCGCGTCGCGCTCCTCGAGCAGCCGCGAAACCTGCTCTCCAAGCATGCGAACGTCGTTAGGGATATCCTCGGACCGAACCTCCAAGAGCGCGAGAAGTCCCACGAGCGTTTCTTCGACCGATCGTAAGATCCCCTTTTCAAGAGCCTCGGTCGGCCAGCCTTCCGCAAGGTTCCAACAGAGCGCCAGCCGATAGGCGAGCTCTCGCTTCGTCTCTTGGTCGCCGCCTTCGCCACGCCATCGGACGGGTCCCGTATCGAGAGAGCAGCCTCCTCGGCCTGAGGCGGGCGCCGCATGCACGCGGTGCCAGCGCGTGGATTCTTGGGGCTCGTCAAACAGCGAGCCTTGTCCAGGCTTCTTCATCGCGCGTACGGCCCGTAGCTCGTGCTCCCGAGCTCGGTCCAAATGAGGTTGTCGAGAAGCCGCAAGCCCAAGAGCTTACAGGCCTGGCACAGCGTCTCGGCCAGCTTCTTGTCTTCGGGGCTCGGTTCGAGGTCTCCCGAGGGATGGTTGTGTGCGAAGATCATGGCGTTCGCGCCGAGCAAGACCGCCGGTTGCAGGACCAGTAAGGGTTTCACGGGTGCCATCACGTCGGTGCCGATCGAGATGATTCTCCAACCGAGTGGGCGGTTCTTGGGGTCTAGGTAGATGGCGACGGCGTGCTCCCGGGTCGTGTCGCTTATGACCCCGCGAAGAAAGGCCGCCGCTGCGTTGCTGTCGGTTAGAGGCGCCTGGACCGGCCGGTCTTGACTGTAGTTCAAATGAACCTCGCGAATCACATGAACCTCATCGGTTCGGGGGCTCGGGTCGGGCATCGTCGCTCTCCTTTCTCGTGCCGTGAGGCGGCACTCTCACGCCCAGCGGAGAGCTGCCTCACGGCGCGAGGAAAGGCGCCGTGCCCATGACGTGAAGCGCTTCGACTCGAGCTCACACCACGGTTTCGGGGAGGGGAGGGGAGGAGACCCTGACTTCGCAGCGAGATGGAACGCCCCGAGACGCACAGGCTCCGCAGGCCGAAGCCCGCGGAGCGTGGGTTCTAACCGCGTTGCCACGTCTCGCGGTAAGCGGCGTCGTAGGCCTGAACGATGTCTTCCGAGATCTCGAGCCCGGGGTTGATGAGAATCTCGTCGCCCAGCGCCTCGAAGCGGTGGTCGTCAAACGCCTCGTCGGGAGCGTAGCTTACCCCGTCGTAGTCGCTTTGTTCCATGGCGCGCAGGGCGTCCCGAGTTGCGAGAAGGCGAGCGGCTTGTGGGGTGATCGTGCGAATCATGGGGTTCCTCCGTTTGAGATGGGCGAGTGCCTGGTTCACCGGAACCGGCGAGGCGAAGTACCAGTAGAAAAGAAGGAGGGAAACCGGGGTTCGGTGCCGAGCACACCCGAGGTCGCCGACGCGGACGGAAAGCGCCCCGAAGCACGTCTACGAGTGAGATGTTTGGACGTGCGTTCGAGGTCGGGGCGAGCGGCGTGAGCCCTAGCGTCGATCCTTCTCGAGGAGACGCGAATCGAACAGGAACGGCTCCTGTTTCTCCAGAACGACTTTGTCGAAGTTAGGATGGAGCGGATTGAGCAGGATGTTGGTTTCAGAAGGGACCACCACCGAGGGCACCGCGAGACCGATGCTTTGGGCCTTGGCCGCCCAACGCGCTCCAAGTTCCTGACAAGCGGCAGGTGGCGGCGTCGCATACCAGTCCGCGGGAAGATCCTTGTTGGCAAGGTGCTCGACCGCACTGTCCGGTACACGAATCGTGAGAGCAATGTAGTCGACGGGCGCGGTATCGATCGCGAAGTGGACCAGCGCCTCCAACGCAGCAAGCGACAACGTCGACGCCGTGTAGATCATGGGAATTCCCTTAGGGTTCCATCGGCTTCCGTAGCGACGTGCACCTTCGCCGGTCAAGGCTTGGCTGACCCACCGAGCGCGAATCAGGCGGTAGACGCGCATCTAGGAAAAGAGACCGTAGTCGATGCGGCCCAACACGTCCCGGACTTGCGCCTCCCCGATCTCCGTGTCGAGGAGCTCGAGCGGCCGAGCGCCCCCTAGCGCGCGATTCTCGTCGGTCATCCATCGGACTGCACGAGCTCGGTCGCCCAGCACTTCCGTCGCCCGCGCGACGATCTGCGCGATTCGAAAGAGCCTATCGGACTGCAACTGCGTGAGGGGCTTGCGTTCCGCGAGCTTCCGCCGCCAGGTTCGCTCAGGAACGGTGAGCAATCGGATGAGTGTCTCCTCGGAGATCTGCGTCTTCTTCGAAAAGGCCACGAGCGCGGAAGGGGGTAGACCCTTGCGAATCGAATCCGCAAGCACAGCCGCAGCGGATCGGCTCCCGGTCGCTCGCTTCGTGCCGAGCAGAGTCCGGATCTCGGCATAGGAATCAAACGGCGGGGTCGAAGCAGGAGCTGAGCTCTTGGTCATTTGGCCTCACTATAGGGCCATTTGGCCAAGAGGTCCAGCGTGCGAACGTCGCGCGGATCCATTGTTTCGATCGCCATACGCAAGGACATCGGTGGATTCTTGCTCTCACCGCACCCATTCTCGAAGTCCCGCCGCTGCACCAGGCGGCGAGGATGGTCCTCGCACCGTGGACACCAATACTGCTCGCCCGGGCCTTCACCGTCGCAGATTTCGTTCGAGTTCACGTGGACCCATGCGGTCATCTCACACTCATCACTCCCGCATTCGGGGCAGACCCAATCGAACTCACTGTTCTGTGCTGCGCACATCATCTCAGTACTCGCTTGCATGCATGAGGGTCAGGACCCGCACGGTCTCGGTGGTGTCGGTGGGGTCTTCGGCTCCGAAGCGAAGGGACCGATTGTAGTAGTCGATCTTCCAGAAGTACCGCTCGCCCTCGAGCTCGATCGAACCGAAGTCGCGCTCCCCGTGGGGATCGTTGTCCTCGGTGAAGGCGTCGAAGGCCGCGACGTTGTGGCGCAGAGATGAGATCGTCTCGTCGGGGAGGGCGGCTACCGTCCGCGTCAGAAGCATTTTCGTCGATCCCGGGAGCTGTCCCTTGCGGGCTTTGTCATTCAGAAGCGCGATCTTCTCCTTCGTGCGATGCATTGGTTCCTCGCTCTCTTCGTTCGGGTCTATGAAGTGCAGGTCTCTCGGCTCCGGATGGAGACCTGTGCTTCGGGGACCCTAAGAGAGCGCCCGAGTTTGGACGTGGTGCCGGGACGTTCTTAAGCACCCAGGGAGCGCGACAGGGCTGGGTCCCACGATCGATCCACGATACGTATCAAGATCGACGACACGAATGGGTTTCGGACGCTCTCGTTATCAGCGCGCAGCCGTTTCGCAGGGACCACCACTGGGTGCAGCGCGTGCGCCGGGCCTTCGTCGAATGCCTCTCCAAGAAGTTCTCCGCGCTCTGGCACGCGCGATGTGTCCGCATCATTTCCGCTTGGTGGCGCCCCGGTCACATCGGGAGTGCGGAGGTTGTCGTGGAGATCCAGAGCCCCTAGAGGAGAAGTGATGGGGAGACGTAATAGCAAGACCATGGATCTTCGTGCCCAGCTCAGTCAGGCGCTCGAAGCGGGACAAATGGAGCAAGCACTCGAGCTCTACGAGCTGATCGAGAAACAGAAGCCGGATAAACCACGATGGTCGCACCGCAAAGGCGATTTGCTGCGTCGGATGGGGCGCCAAGCCGATGCCGTGCGTGCGTACGAGCGCGCTATAGAGCTCTACGCCGCCAGGGGCTTTGAGGCTCGCGCGCGCGCGACCGCCAAAGTGATGTTGGCGATCGACCCAAACAGGGGCGAGGTGCTCGAGCAGGTCGAGCCCTAGGCTGCGCAGAGATTCCAGCAACAGCGCCGCGGCGCAGGGTGACCTTCGTCATGCGGTCGGAGCCGATGCCGGTCGACACCCAAAGCGCCAACGAGGGCGATCGCTCCTGAAGTGATACGGTTTGGGAGACGAGCGGGTGAGGAAGGAAAGACCGGAGCGCGATTCTGCGCCTCCGAACCTGGGATAGCTGCCGGGCACGGGAGGCGTTCGCGCCTTGGGACCCAGTCGAGGGAAGGATGCACAATGCGCTGCACGTCGGGCGAGTTCCCAATTGTGTGAACACACACCAACGTCATCGGCTTGCTCGAGGCAAGGAGCACCGTCGGGTCAAGCTTGGCTTTTCAGGGTCGCATGTCCGTTTTTGACATCAGTAATCATTTTCATTGTCGACCGAATAGCCAGATGTAGAGAACGATCGACTGAACATTCGGGATCCGAGGCACTCCCAGGAATCCCATGCTAATCAATTCCGAATGCCAAGGGACGTCGCGAGCGTTGTCATTTGCGAAGCGTGCGGGGAACACGTGGCAGAGATCGTCGACGACGAGAAGCGGGCGCTCTGCAGCGAGTGCCATCTCCTCGAGAGTGGGACGAGATTGCGTCGCCAAAAGAAGACTAAGTCCGGAGATTGAAGCTTACTCGGTCCATCCACGACGGACCGACGCATCCAACTTTCGCTGTCGGCGAAGCTGCGCCCGACACTCCGTTCGCTCAGGCGCACGCCGATTCAGGCTTGAGCGCGGGCTCCTTGGCGGCCTCGAGAAGCGCCAGAGAGAAATCCGGGATCATCGGTAACAGTCTCGCGGCCAAGCGGTTGAAATCGCATGGTAATCCGGCCGGGGCCGTTGTTTTGGCGTTGCGCAGAACCGGACATTTCAACTTGGAGGAAACCCCGTTTATTTCAATAAGACCAACTACTTAGGGCAAAAATTAGCTCCAATTTCGCAGAACGTATATTATGTAAACTTTTCTCTGAGAGCTGGTTTTCAGGGCATACAGGAGACCGCGGCGAGTCGTTCTTCGATGTATCGGGCGGTTTCGGGATCCGCAGCCTTCTCGGCCCAAGCCTCGAGCTGAGCCCGGACGGTTGCGCAGCGCGGTCCTTCGCGAACGGTCGCGACCAGCGCGTCGACCGCCTCGCGACGCTTCGCCGCGTCGTTGGCCTTGATCCCCAGGTCGTACGTAGGAACGATGATCGGCCGCGGCCACGGCGGTGGCGGCATGGATGATAGATGTTCGCGCAGACCGTCTTCGTCCGCGTTGCGTGCAGCGATACGGGCAAAATAGAAATGGATGCTCGGGTCGTCCAAGTGATCCCGAAGGAGCGCGCCGTCGTACGCTTCTTGGCTCGCGTACGCTTGGCTGGCCGTGTGCGTCTGCACCGCTGAATAGCCGAGCAGCCCGAGCCCAAGCGCGCCGAGTGCGATCCGCCAGCCTCGGCTCCGCGACACGGCGCGAACGACGTATGGCGACATCGCGAGAAGCGCGAGAATCGCGGGCATGTACAGATACCGGTCGAAACCCATCCAGAACGCACCCGATACGATGGCGACCGGCGCCAACGTGACAATCGCGCCGATGGCGTACGCAAGCCCCGGTCCATCGCGGCGGGAAATCAAAAGCCCGAGAACGAGCACCACGACCGCGAGCCCTATCCAGTCGGACGTCGACCAGGGTCCGAACAGAACCCAGGAGAGCGACTGCATGGCCTCCGCGCCGAAGCTCAGCAACGCTGCGGCACCCTTCCCCACGAGCTTTGGGACCGACGACCAGATGTCGGGGTCGACAAAGACGTTTTCAGACGCGCCGAGTTGACCCTGAAATGGCGCGAACACGGCCCGAAGGACGAGATGAACCGCAATTCCCCCAGCAATGGCGCTCCCCGCCCATCGCGACTGCGCCACCGGTCGCCTGCTTGCCCACGCCAACCAAGAGGCCACCGCCGCGATCGCAAACGGCAGCTTGGAGCTCGCGCCGAGAAACGCGAGAAGGCCCAGCGCGAACAGTGGAGCCCATCGAGGTCGTAGCGCTGCCTTCATCTGGGTCAACCAGAACACGAGCGCCACGAGCCAGAATCCCGCAAGCAAGTCGGAACGCCCGTTGATCCATACGTACGACTCGACGTGCACCGGGTGAAGAAAAAACAGCGCAGCAAGCCCGGCCGCCACGACGTCGTTCGTCGCAGGGTCGGCATCCGACGCAGTGGAAACCTGGCTCCGAAGCACGACGAACAATAAGAGACTGGTGGCCGCGTGCAGAAGCCAACTCACCGCGTGATGAAGCCAGGGCTCTGGTGCCAAGAGATGCGTCGCGATCAGAGTCAGCATCGTTGCGGGTCGGTACGGGCCGACCTTGTCCTCGACGAACAAGTAGCTCGCCGCGTTTCGTTTGAAGACCGCCCCGAGCTCGGCCCAGTCCCCATAGAGATAGTTGTGAACCATGTGCCAGTCGTCGCCGACCCAGCTGCCAGACAGCCCGACCCAGGTCGCCGCCCACGACACCGCGACCACTAGGATCGCGAACCCCCCAAGGCGAAGCCCATGCTGACGTTCCATCCGCAACGATCCTACTGACATTGACCCGTGCGATGCGAGCTTTCGGTCACCGCCGCAAGAATGCGGCACGTGGTGAAAATCGCCCTGCGCCCCGTCAGCAAGCCAAAACGACTTGGGCGAGACCGTCGAGGCGTCCCAGCAGAAAGCGCTCCGAAGGGCTGTACTCGCTTCGATCGCACTTCTGAATGACCTGTAGATAGGCGCGCAGGTACTTCCCGCTGTGATATTCGTTGCGACGCACCGCCTCGTGCAGCGCTTCGATCGTTTCTGCGGTCATCACGCGCGCGGTCGCCGTGTGCATGCGGAAGACCCAGTCGATCCACCTTTTGTCCTTGAGCCCCTGCGCAAGCTGCAGCGCGTAGCTGGTCGCGGTGGCGAACATGGCCTCGGGGTCGTCCTTGGTGGAATCGCTCAGAGGCCGGTGTCGTAGAGCTCGCTCCAAGAGCGTGTCCAGGTGCGGGATCAGGATCCGTTCGGCCTCGTCGAATCGGCCCATCGTGATCGCTTTGACCGCAATGGTTCCAAGCACGTCGAGCGCCCGAGCCGTGTGGGTGCTCTCCGAGGCCCCCCATTCACGCTGCGAATCCTCGACCCGCAGGCTTGGCATCGCAGCTCGTTCCTGCTCTCTCCAAGTCGCGCTCGACTCGGATTCGAGGCGCGCGCCGCAGTCGCCGCAATACCGCTTCGCGCTGCCGTTGATCGCGCCGCAGACGTCGCACGCGACGTGCCGATCGGTCGTCACTCGGTCGTTCATCTTATCGGCGTCGATGAGCACGAGCTCCTGCGAGCCGATGTAGACGCGGTCCATGTGCTGCAACGGGCATTCACCCTCGATTCGAACGCCGTTCACGGCGACTCCGTTGCGGCTGCCCAAGTCTTGGAGGACGACGGCCTCGGGTGCGACCCGAAGCAGTGCGTGCTTCCGCGAGACGAGCCCGTCGGCTACCGCCAGGTTGCAGGCCGAGCTACGACCAATGGCGAACTCCCCGAGCCGCAGCTCGAGGTTGGTCGACTGATATCGCAATCTGAAGCGTGCCACCCCACATACAAGCTAGCAGTCCGAGCATCGGTATGACCAACCGGATCCGGAACGGAACACCGGAGCAGTGTGGCGGGCTCCCCCTCGGGCGATTGCCGCCCTGGCCACGGTTGCGCGGCCCTCGGGAACCGGTAGCTAGTTCACCCGCAGCAACAGAAACCGGCCGCCGTTGGAGAGGGCGCCGCCAAAGCCTCCGAGCACCGCCGGGGTCGCCGAAAAGCCCGCCCCGCCTTCGGCCCGCGCGATTTCACGTCCGTCGGCGAGCGAGAGCGCTAGCAGTGAGCCCCGCGTCTCCCCGTAGATCACCGTCCCCGTCTCGGTGACGATCGGCGCCGTCGGTGCGCCTCGCTCCGGAGCCTTCTCCCACTGCACCTCACGCGTCCGAAGGTCCATCAGCGACAGCCCCCGCCGGGCCGACGAAATGACCAGCATGCGCCCGGCCGTCGCGAGCCCCGTGACGCCCGTAAAGGCGGCATCCCGCCACTGCACCGTGCCGCTAGTGGCATCCAAGGCATAGAGGCCGGCGGTGAACGAAGCGACGTAGAGGGTCCCTTGGCGCAATACGGGGGTCGTGTCGACATCGAGGAATTGCGGGACGTTGCCGGGCCGAAGCTCGACATCGAGAGAGGTTTCAATCTCCCAAAACAGCCGCCCATCGGCCGGGTTGATCGCCGCGACCGCGCCGTCGGTAAAGGCCGCGAAGAGCCGCCCGTCCTCGAGCAGCATGCCGGCGTGCCCCGCGATCGTGATCTCCTCCACCGGTTCTTTGGCGTAGGTCCAGAGGATTCGACCGTCGTCTCGCGCCAGCGCCGTGATCGTGTCGTTCTCGGCCACGACGTAAAGTGCATCGGCGGTGACCACAGGCTGGGTCCGAACCGCCCCGATGAGCTTGGTGCGCCACTTGGAAGCGCCGCTCACGGTGAGCGCGTGCACGGTTCCGTCGACCGTCGGGAAGTAAAGCTCACCGGTGGCCGAATCGACCGCAGGCTTCGCCTCGACCTGTGCGCCCGCATCGTAGAAGAACAACCGGCGACCGCTCAGCTCGAACGCGAACATGTTCCCTTCGCTCGTCCCGATGAAGACGCGCTTTCGTTCCACATCGAACTCGGCGGAGCTCAACTCGACGGGCAAGTAACGGGCTTCCCAGCGGTCGGTGAGTTGTTTCGACCAGCGGACGTTGAAGCCGCCCTCGCCTGGACGCGCGTACGAGGCGCCCTGCTGAACCCAACCGAAGTTGTCGGCATTGGAAGCGGGCGTCCCGGCGGCGCCACAGCCAGGAACCGCGGGCAGCGAAACGGCAAGGGCAATGGCGAAGCGGATGCGCATCGATTGCAGCGCTATTCTTGCGGCGGCTGTCGCTGGAGCATCTCGTTCATTTGACGGATGATCTCCTCTGCCTGGCGCGGGTCGCTGCCGGCGGCGGGCGCGAGGCTTGGGTCGATCAGCGCCAATCGCGCCTCGGCCTGCTCCTGCGTATACGGCAGAGCCGGAGCGTCGGACTCCTTGAGCTCGTTCAAGACCCAGTCGAACTTGGTCTTGGCTTCATCGAGCTTGCCCTGCGCGGCGAGGATCCTCCCCTGATGGTATCCGGCGATCGGAGCGATGCTCCGGTTGACCGCCCGCAGCGCCTCGAGCTGCTCGAGCGCCTCGTCGTAAGAGCTCTCCGCTTCGAGTGAGTAGCTGATACCTTCGAGGGCAGCCCAGCGAATGGTCTCGTCGTCGCTGGCGTCGAGTGCCGCCCGGTAGGCGGCCCGGGCCGGCTCAAACTGGCCCTGCGCGTAGAGCGCCTTACCCTCCCCGATGCGCGCCCACGCCGCCGCAGGGGTCTTCGCGTGCGAATCGGCAACGTTTGCGTAGGCCGCCGCTAGCTCGGCTGGCTCGCCGGCGCCTCCCTCGAGCATGGCCGCGAGCTCCTCGCCGGCCTTCGCGTTCTGACTGTGTGTGAAGGTCGCCCAGCCGATCCCGACGGCGGCCACCAGGAGCACACCCCCGGCCATCAGCCCAAGTGGCTTCAAGTTGTCCGCCAACCAGTCTTTGGCAACCACGGCCTGCGCGATCGCCTTCTCTTCGACGAGCTCGGCGTCCCGGCCGCGCTGGGCTGCTTTTCGAGCCGCCTTTGCGGCTTGCTGTGCGGCAAGCCGTTGGCCCGCGGTGAGCGGCGCTTGATTTTCGTTTCCGGCAGGGTCTTGGGCCAAGGCTTCCTCCAAAAGACCGGGAAAACCCGGCAAATCGCGTCGGCACTATACACGCGGCCCTTCCCCAGTCAACGCAGCCTCGCGTCGGGCGCAACCGCCGTGCTAGAGCGCTCGCTGTGCATCGCCTGCTGTGGATC
>CAMYJN010000040.1 GCA_947258625.1 uncultured Polyangiaceae bacterium
AAATCTACGAGCCTCCCGTCTGCAAGAAGCGGAAGAAGGAAGAGTGCCCCAAGGTTGCCGCGCCGCACATGTTCATCGCCGACACGGCGGACCAGACCGACCGCGCCGAGCAATTGCTCGTAGTCGGGTACGCGGACAACCAGGAACAGCTTCAGCGCGCACGTCGCGGCCGCAAGACCACCACCATCGCGGGTGAGGTCGTGGTGCCGAGAGACCTCGCGGTCGGGAACAAGGTTCGGGTGAAGGGTCACTTCACGCTGATTTCGTCCGGCGGGTTCAACACGAGCAACGGGCTGTTGGAATACGCGTCGCACGAGACGCTCGCCAAGGGCTCGGCGAACTAGTCAGGGCGCGGCAACGCCCGCATCGGGCTCAGCGACGAGTAGGTCCGAAAGGTCCGGTGCGCCGGCATCGCCCTCGAGCTCGAACGCGTCTGCACTGCGCTCGAAAAGCGCGACCACGTCTTTTCCGACGACAGAGATCTGTCGACGGTCGTCGATTCGAACGTAGCCGCCTCCGTCGACCGGAGCGCCCGAACCGAGTGAAATGCGCACCTTCGCGCGCCCCATCTCGAAGCTGACCTCCGCCTTGGGCGTTTCCATGCCGAAATTCTGGAGGTCTTCGGGGCTTGGGCTTTGAAGCGTGCGAACCGGGATCGCGAACTCCCAGTTTCGAAGGTAGTCCTCGATGACTTCAGGGTCGGCGGGCGCTTCTCTCGGCTCTTCGAGCGTCCACGCTTCATCGAAACCCTCGCCCGTTCGGACCAGCGCGACGCGCTCGTCGCCGGAAGCAATTCGAACGCGGGTGATCCGCTCCCGGACAACCGCCTCCAACAGCAAGCCGGACCGGGACTCGATTTCTTTGCGCCCCGGGCCGCCGCGCTCGAACAGCATCACGTAGGCGAACAGGACGGCCGCCACGACGAGCAAAACGATCGGCGTGCGCGCGCTCATGAGCGCCTCGACCACCAAACGCCAAAGCCAGCAATCAGCGCGGCCAGCGGTAGAAGAACGACGACGCGGAACAAGAGGTTTTGCAGATCGGCGTCGCTCATGATCACCGCGCGGGCGTTGGTCTTCCGCGGCGCGATGTTGATTAGAGCCTCCCGCTGCGTGAGCCAGCCGACGGCCGACGACAGCAGGTCGATGTTCGAAAGCTGTGGGTTCTCGAGCAGCTCGGAGCTCATCCAGTCGCTGTCGCCCATCACCAGCAATCGGCCGGGGGTCGGGCCATCGGCCTTCACCGCCTGGAGGTCATCACCGAGCGGCGGGACGTACTCCCAGGCGACCGCCAGCGGCACGGCGCCGGGCGGCGTCGGTTTGCCCTTGGCGTTTGGGTCGAGGGCGCGCTTCAGGTCGGTCTCCGCCACGGCCGCTGGACTCGTGCGGAAGAGAATCTCGGTGTCGCTACCATCGGCGACGTCGACCGAGCGGGCAACCGCCAGGAGGATCCCCCCGCCGCGCTTTCGGATGGTGTCGACGAGGCGATGGTTGCCGACGTTGGTCACGAGGAACAGGTCGCCGGGGTTGCCAGGGAGCTGCTGCGCGGTGTCGTTTTCGATGACGAGATCCACACCGACGATGATCCCCCGCGCTTCGAGTTCGCTCTCAAAGCCCGTCCCCGTCAGCTTCTCCTTTTTGAGAACGGGGTCGAACGTCAGGAGCAGGTTCCCGCCCGAGGCGAGGTACCGCTCGACGATGCCAACCTCTTCTTTGGAGAAGGGCCGCTGCGGGCTGATGACGAAGAGCGCGTCGCAGGTTTCCGGAACATCGCCGGTACGAATCTCGAAGGGCTCGACTTCGATCTTTTCCCATTCGAGCTCGCGTGCCACCGGGTCGAAGCTGCGCTCTCCGTAGGCTCCAACCTCCCACTCGCCGTGCCCTGTCGCCACGCAGACCTTGTTGGGCTCGCCCGTGGTCACCTCGAGGATCGCTCCGGTGAGGGCACGCTCGGACTGCAGGTCGAGCTTGTGCCCGTCGGCGTCCTCGAAGGTCTCGAAGTCTTCGACGATGAGCTGATGGCGCTCGACTTTCCATTTGCGCTCGCCGCTCGTGACGACCACCGGCACTTGCGAAAGCGTCACGTCTCCGGCAAGCCAGCTGTCGATTCCGAACTTGTCGGCGAGCACCTGGTAGCGTGCGCGGTCGCGATCGGGGTCGACCCATTCCACTCGGATTCGGTCGGTGACCGCTTTGTATTCCTCGAGCAAGGTCTCGACGTCGGCGAAGTCCTGCTCGTCGCGTCCGAGGAAGACGTAGATGTCGACGTCCTGGTCGAGCTCCTTCAAGGCCTGCTGGCTGCGGTCCGAAAGCGTGAACAGGCTGTGGCTGGTCCAGTCCCATCGCTTGTAGTGACGGGACGAGATGTAATTGACGAGGACCACGACCACGAGGCCGAGCACCGCGGTCAGCAAGAGGTTCAAGCGTGCGCGCGGCTGGGCGCTCATCCGTGCCTCCTCGCCTTCATCGCTCCAATGCTCAGACCGACGGCCAGGACCGCGAGCGAAAGATCAAAGACCAGGTACCGGGTGTCGATGACGCCCTTGGCGAAGCTCTGCATGTGGCCGAGCATGCTCACATAGCCGCAGACCTCGCGCGCGGTCCCGTCGAGGACGAATTCGCCGATGCCCACTGTGAACAGGACGCCTAGCGTCACGAAGGCGAGGACGGCCGCCACGATTTGAGTGGGCGCCAGCACGCTCATCAGCAAGCCCACGGCCATGAAGTACGCGCCCAGACAGAAGATGCCGAAGTAGCTGGCGGTGACCGCTCCCCAATCGACGCTGCCGTGCTGGCTCATGATCCAGGCGTAGATGAGCGTCGGGAGCCAGAGCACGCACCAGATGACGAGCGAGGCGGCGTACTTGCCGAGAATCACCGAGCTCTCCGAGACCGGCGCGGTCATCAAGGTTTCGATGGTTCCGGCCTGCTTTTCACCGGCGACCAGGCGCATCGTCAAGACCGGCACGAACACCAGAAGCGGGATGAAGAAGAGTGCGCTTCCGCCGAAAAAGCCGGACAGTGGACTCGATGCGCCCGAGGAGACGGCGTTGCGGGCGTAGAACTCGGTGAGCATCCAAAACCAGACGCCGTTCCAAATCAGCCACGACGTGAGCACGACATACGCCAGTGGCGAGACGAAGAACGATGCCAGTTCCCGCTTCAGGACGACCCACGCGCTCCTCACGAGGCCTCCCGCGCAGCGCCGGCTGTCGTTAGCTCGGCGAACACCTCTTCGAGGCTAGTCTCCGCATCACCGGGCACGAGGTCGGCGACCTTCTGGCCTTCGCGAATGATGATGACCCGGTCGCAGACCGCGTCCACCTCGGACAAAATGTGGGTCGAGAGCAGGACCGTCTTTTTGCCGCCAAAGCTGCGGACGAGCTCGCGAAACTGCCGAACCTGATTCGGGTCCAAGCCCGACGTCGGCTCGTCGAGGATCAAGATCGGTGGATCGGCGATGAGCGCTTCGGCAAGACCGACGCGTTGGCGGTAGCCTTTGGAGAGCTGGCCGACGATTCGAGTCCGAGCGTCCGCGACGCCGGCAAGCTCCAGACAGCGGTCGACCGCCGCCGTGATGTTGGGGACCCCCTTCAGCTGGCCCCGGTGGCGCAGGTACTCCTGGACGCGCATCTCGTGGTACAAAGGCACCCCTTCGGGCATGTATCCCATCCGCTCTCGGGCTTGAATCGAGCTTCGGACGGCGTCGATGCCGTCGATTCGAATCTCGCCTGAGCTCGGCGCGAGGTAGCCAGTCAGCATGCGGAGGGTCGTGCTCTTGCCGGCTCCGTTGGGACCGAGAAATCCAACAATCTCCCCAGGTTCCACCCGAAAGGACACATCGTTTACCGCGAGTCGGCTGCCGTACAGCCTGCTGAGCCCTTCGACTTCAATCACATCTTGCTCGTTGGGCGCACGGGGTACTCGATGCGATCAAGCCTTGCAACTGCAGACCTGTCCAGGTTCTGCGGCTTTTTCGCATCGGCCGGCTGCGCTTCCTTACGATCCAATCGAGATGTCCCCCATCCCCTGGAAGGTTCGCTTGAGCGCGTGCGTGCTTGCCCTGGTTGCCGGAGGCTCGCTCGCCGGCGCGACCGAGATGCGCCGCCCGCCGATCGCCCTCGACCCGATCACGATCCGCCCGTCTCCTGTTTTCGAACCGGTCCACCAGGAGCCGGGGCCTGACGTGCCTGGCGTCGTCCCCATCATCGATGACGACGTAACCGGCTCGCGCTTCCCGAGCGGGCTGACGATTCACGGCGGCAGCAAGCACCGCACGATTCTTTTCACCTTCGATGACGGCCCATCGAGCCGAACCACGCCGCGTCTCCTCGACCTGCTCGACGATCTCGGCATCAAGGCGCTGTTCTTCGTGACCAGCGAAAGCTTTGGCAATGGAAACCCCTACGAGCGGCGGCACGCCGGAATCGTTGGCGAGATCGTTCGGCGGGGGCACGTCGTCGGGAGCCACACCGAGACCCACCGTCAGCTACCCCTGCTCGGCAACGAAGAAATTCAAGCGGAGCTGGCCATCACCGAGCGAAAGCTCCGCAGGGCGATCGGCCGAACGCCCAGATTGATTCGTCCGCCCGGCGGCGCCCTCTCGAAGCGCGTCGAGGGATTGCTCGGAGAGCTCGGTTATACGAGCGTCATGTGGGCGGTTTATGCCGGTGATTTGGAGGCGAAGACGCCCGAAGACGTGGTTCGAACCTTCTTTCGGGTCCTCGACCGGCGCGAGCGCGAGACGGGGGACCGTGGTGGCATCGTGCTGATGCACGACACCAAGCGCCACAGCCTCGATGCGCTCCCTCGCCTGGTACGGGCGCTCCAAAAGCGCAACTGCGCGCTGCTCGAACGAGGCGAAGAACTCTACGACATCGTCGACGACCTCGGCTACTTCATCCCCGGCCATGAGCCGGACCAAACGCTCGAGGAGCGCCAAGAAGAGCTCGAGCGCGCTGCGCGGCGGGCCTGCAACACGATTGCGCTTCGGTAGCTAGTCGCGCGTCGCCAGGATTCGCCAAACCGGCAGGCCGTCTTCGAGCGCGCGCTTCTCTCGATTCGAGCGGGCGCCAAACGGGTTCACGCCGACGTAGCCCCCGCCCGAAGCGAGCGTGAAGCCCGGCGTGTCCTGCAGCTGAGCGCGATATTGCTCAGCTCGATGCTCGACGTCGGTCTGGATGAAGAGCTCACCGCCCGGCGCCATCAGCCGGGCTAGGTCGCCGAGGAGGGCCTCCCCGATGACCCGCCGCTTGTCGTGCCGCTTTTTCCACCAAGGGTCCGGGAAGTGCAGCGCGACCCGCTCAACCGATCTGCTTGGCTCAGCTCTTTTCAAGATTTCGCGGGCATCTCCGCACAGAATCATCACTTTTTCGATCCCGCGCTTTTCGAGCCGCTCGGCCGCTTTGTAGGCGAGCTTGGTCTTGACCTCGATGCCGATGATGCGGCTTTCGGGCGCGGCCGCGGTCCGCTCGAACAGCGACAAACCGCGGCCGAAACCGATGTCCAGCTCGAGGGGCCCTGATCCCGCGATCAGGTCTTCGAGCAAGAAGCGACCCTCGGGGGCTCTGGGGGCCTGCTCGCGATAGAGCCGGCGTAGGACTGAGTCCGACACCCGCGCTCCCTACCGGCGGCTGCGAATGGCGTCAAACCGGATACGCTCCTTCTTGACCGCCCAGGTGCCGATCGCGTATGCCAGCGACATACATCTTGGTGAATGGGGCTTGATGTCGATGAGAATTCTGATCGTCGAAGACAGCGTGACCATGCGAAAGGTCATGGAGATGACTTTCGCAGGCGAGGACGCGGAGTTGCTGGTCGTGGAAAACGGCGAGCTTGCACTTGAACGAGGGGCTGCATTTGCTCCGGACGTCGCGTTCATCGATTCGTCCCTTCCGGGCATCGACGGGTACGAAGTGACTCGTGCGCTCAAGGCCGACCCGGGGCTCTCGGGCACCGCCGTGATTCTCATGGCGAGCCAGCATCGCCCCCTCGATGCGGCGCGTGCATCCGAAGTCGGCGCAGACGACCACATTCTAAAACCGTTCGACACCCAGGAAGCCATCGACAAAGCAGGCGTGCTGGCGGGCCAAGCCGAAGCCACCGGATTCTCCGACATGCCCTCGATTCCGGTGGTCCGTCCCGCGACCACGCCGCCGAGGCCGGTCGCCCAGCGCACCCATCGGCCCACGCCACCACCGCTGCCCGTGAGTCCCGCGATGCAGCCGGCGCGCCTATCGGGGACCCCGATCAGCGGCGCGCAGGTATCGGTTTCGCCGGGAACGGCCCCCTCGCTTCATGCTTCGTCGCCGCCTGCGAAGATCGTCTCCGCCCCACCCGACCAGTTTTCATCCGCCCCACCCGCCTCGCCGCTAGAGGCCGCAGGCGCGAGCGAAGCCCTGTCGCATTCGGTGGTGGCGCGACTCGAAACCCTCGGCCTCACGCCGGACCAGGTCGAAGGCGTGCTCAAGCTCTCGGCCGAAGTCGTGGAGCGCGTGGTTTGGGAGGTCGTGCCCGAGCTGGCCGAAGCGATGATCCGTGAGGAATTGCACCGTCTCATCGGCGACTGAGGCTTGACTGCCTCGCCATTTCACCGCACACGGACGGTCGGATGAGCGATTCGACTGACGAGATGCCCAAGCAGTACTCGCCCACCGAAAGCGAGTCTCGCTGGTACGAGTTCTGGGAAACTTCGGGGTTCTTCGCGGCGTCGGAAGAGCCGGGCGACACCCGGCAGACCTACACCCTGGCCATCCCGCCGCCCAACGTCACGGGCTCGCTCCACATGGGCCACGCCTGCCGGACAACCTTCGAGGACGTGCTCTGCCGGCACAAGCGGATGCAGGGCTACAACACGCTCTGGGTGCCCGGCATCGACCACGCGGGGATCGCGACGCAGGTCGTGGTCGAGCGGCAGCTCAAACAGGAAGGCCTGACGCGGTACGACCTCGGCCGCGAGAAGTTCATCGAACGGGTCTGGCAGTGGAAGGAGCAGTCCGGGGAGCGGATTCTCCAGCAGCTCCGCAAGATGGGCGCTTCCTGCGACTGGCCGCGGACCAAGTTCACGATGGACCCCGACATGGTTCGCGCGGTTCGGGAAGCCTTCGTGCGGCTTTACGAAGAGGGGCTCATCTACCGCGACACGCGCCTGGTCAACTGGGACGTCGAGTCGCAGACCGTGCTCTCGGACCTCGAGGTCGAGCAGGAAGAAAACGTCGAAGGCGTCATGTTCGACTTTGCCTATCCGCTGGCAGACGCTGGCGGGGAAGTGGTGGTTTCGACGACGCGCCCCGAAACGATGCTCGGCGATACGGCCGTGGCGATCCACCCCGACGATGCGCGCTACAGGCATCTGCACGGCAAGTACGTGAGGCATCCATTCGTGGGCCGCTTGATTCCGGTGATCCTCGATGCGGAGCTGGTCGACCCCGAGTTCGGCACGGGGGTCGTGAAGGTTACGCCGGCCCACGATCCGAGCGACTTTGCGACGGGCAAGCGACACGGCCTCGAGGAAATCAACATCTTCAACCTCGATGGCACGATGAACGAGAACTCCGGTTCGTTCCAAGGGCTCGACCGCTTCGACGCCCGCAAGGCCGTCGAGATCGAGCTCGGCAACCTTGGGCTCGCTCGGGGTAGCAACAAGCACATGATGACGCTGCCGCGCTCGCACCGGTCGGGGACGATCGTCGAGCCGATGATTTCGACCCAGTGGTTCGTGAAGATGAAGCCGCTCGCTGCGCCCGCAATCCAGGCGGTCGAAGACGGCACGATTCAGATTCTGCCGCCCGAGTGGAGCAAGACCTACTTCCACTGGCTCCGGAACATTCAAGACTGGTGCATTTCACGGCAGCTCTGGTGGGGCCATCCGATCCCGGCCTGGTACTGCGAGGACTGTGAGCACGTGACCGTGTCGCGCGAGGACGCGACCGCGTGCGGCGGCTGCGGGGGAACCTCGATTCGCCAAGACGACGACGTGCTCGACACCTGGTTCAGCTCGGGGCTCTGGCCGTTTTCGACGCTTGGCTGGCCCGAAAAGACGGTCGCGCTCGAGCGCTTCTACCCGACGCAGGACATGGAGACGGGTTACGACATCTTGTTCTTCTGGGTCGCGCGCATGATTATGATGGGCCTTCACTTCATGGGCGAGGTTCCCTTCACGCGCGTCTTGCTGGCCGGCTTGGTCACCGACGAGCGCGGCGAGAAGATGAGCAAAGTGAAGGGCAACGTCGTCGACCCGCTCGACGTGATTTACGGCGCCACCAACGAGCAGCTCGTCGCGAAGGCCGAGAAGGCAGGCGCGAAGAAGTCGGGCATCAAGTACCTGAAGAGCACGTACCCCGATGGTTTTGCGGCGTACGGCGCCGACGCGCTTCGCATGACCCTGCTCAGCTATTCGCCTCAGTCGCGCCGCATCGCGCTTTCGATCAAGCGCATCGAAGGCTACCGAAATTTCGCCAACAAGCTTTGGAACGCGTCGCGCTACGCGCTGATGCGGCTCGGCGGATCCTCGACCAAGGCCACGCAGCAATGCCCGCAGCCCAAGGCCCTGGCGAACCGCTGGGTCCTCTCGCGCCTCTATCAGGCGCTCGACGTCGCAGCCACCGGGCTCGACGCCTACCGGCTCGATGAAGCCTCCGGTGCCCTCTACCACTTCGTGTGGGACGAGTTTTGCGATTGGTACCTGGAGTTGAGCAAGCCGGCCCTGGACAGCGGCGATACGGCCCTCATCGAGGAGACCGAGGCGACCTTGGTGCACGTCCTCGAAACGGTGCTCCGAGCCCTTCACCCGATGATGCCTCACATCACCGAGGAGATCTGGCAGCGTGTCCCGAAGTGGGACGAGGCGCCGAAGAGCATCATGATCAGCCGATTCCCGACGGGGCTCGTCGACGCAAAGCTGGACCGGGCGGCCGAGCGCGATTTCGAAGTGGTCCAGGCGTTCGTCGGGAGCGTCCGGACCATTCGCGCAGAGCACGACGTGCCGAGAAGTCAGCCGATGCGCATCCACTGGCACACCAATGACGAAGACAAGCACCGCGTCCTCGACGCCGAGCGACGGACGATCGAGGCCCTGGGCCGCTGCGAGCTCTGCTTCGAGGCCGACCCTGCAAAGCTCGATGATCCAAACGCGCATTTCAAGAACGCCGCGGTTTTTGTGAACCCGGGGATTCGGGCCGCCGTGCCGGACGTCATCGACACCGACAAGGAGCGCGACCGCCTGCAGCGTAACCTGAAGAAGGTCGAAAAGGAGCTCGGCGTGCTCGAGAAGAAGCTCGCCAACCCGAGCTTCGTCGAGCGCGCGCCCGAGGCCGTGGTCGACAAATCGAGGCGGGACTCCCTGGAGCTTCGAGAGAAACGTGAGCGTTTGGAAGCGGCTTTGAATAGCCTTTGAAAGAGGACTTTGAACGACGCCGCCACAGATCCGAGCCAGGCTGACACCGAGCGGCCGCTTTGTGTGGACCTCGATGGGACGCTCCTGGCGACCGACACGATGGCTGAAGGCTTCATGGGCCTGCTCAAGAGCGCGCCATGGAAGGTTCCGGCCGCGCTCGCCGCACTGACTAGCGGCCGCGCCGCGTTCAAGCGATATCTCGCCGACAGCGCCCCCGTCGATCCCGAGACCCTTCCCTACCGGCCTGAAGTGCTTGACGCGATCAGCACGGCGCGCGCGGCGGGGCGCCGAGTGTTGCTGGTGACCGCCTCCGACCAGGGTACCGCCGATCGAATTGCAGAGCATCTCGGCATCTTCGATGAAGCGATTGGAAGCGACGGGCAGAACAACCTGAAGGCGCACCGAAAAGCCGACTATTTGGCAGGCCGCTTTGGCGCCGGAGGGTTTCAGTACCTGGGCGACTCCTCGGCGGACCTTCCGGTATGGAAGGCCGCCGACGAGGCGACCATGGTCTGCCCAAGTCCAAGCACCCAGCGCGCCGCGGAGCAGCTGGTGTCGAGCGCCACGGTTCTGGTCCCGCGGCCTCCGAAGCTCAAGGCCGCCGTGCGGGAGCTCCGGCCCCACCAATGGGCCAAGAACATCCTGCTCTTCGTCCCGCTTTACTTCTCGCACCAGTACACGGATCTCGGCCTGGTCTTGACGGCCGTCATGGCCTTCCTGTCGTTCTCCTTTTGCGCGTCGTCGATTTACGTCCTGAACGATCTCGTCGACCTTCCGGCGGACCGTCTGCATCGGAGCAAGCGCAATCGGCCGCTTGCCGCCGGCACGCTTTCGATTCCGGAGGGGGTTGCGCTTGCCCTGGGTTCGTTCGCCGTGGCGGTCGCTTTGGGCGCGGTCTTCGTTCGGGCAGAGT
>CAMYJN010000041.1 GCA_947258625.1 uncultured Polyangiaceae bacterium
GCTCTCCCAATCCTGCAGCAAGCGCTGGGCAACCGCAGAGCCGGTGTACTCGAGGTGCTCCTCGATGAGCCCCTTCACGATCGCGATTTCTTCTTTGTGGACGAGCCGTTCGAGCTCGACCATCTCTTGGTTGCACTTCGATGCAAAATCACCCTTGGCGTCGAGCACGTACGCAACACCGCCGCTCATGCCCGCACCGAAGTTGCGGCCGGTGTCGCCCAGGATCACCGCTCGGCCGCCGGTCATGTACTCGCACGCATGGTCGCCCACGCCTTCGATGACCGCCCAGGCGCCCGAGTTACGAACACAAAAGCGCTCCGCCGCTCGCCCGCGGAAGAAGGCCTTCCCCGCGATGGCGCCGTACAAAACGACATTGCCGACGATCATGTTCTCGGCAGGCACGAAGGTTGCTTTCTTCGACGGATAGACGATGAGGTTTCCGCCGGACAAACCTTTGCCGACATAGTCGTTGGCGTCGCCCTCGAGCTCGAGCGTCACACCCTTCGCAAGCCAGGCGCCAAAGCTCTGGCCGGCGGAGCCGATGAGCTTGAAGTGCACGGTGCCTTCAGGAAGGAGGTCTTCGCCCCAGCGCTTGGCGATCTCGTGGCTGAGCATGGTCCCAACGGTGCGGTTGGTGTTCTTGATTTTCAGCTCCCCACGGACGGGCTTGGCATCGCAGATCGCGGGCTGAGCGAGCTCGATGAGCCGATTGTCGAGCGCCTTGTCGAGGCCGTGATCCTGCTGCTTGGTGCAGTAGACATCGGTCACGGCGTTCTTCTTTTTGGCCTTGGTCAGGATCGGCGTGAGGTCGATCCCCTGGGCCTTCCAGTGAACCAGCGCGTCCACCATGTCGAGCTTGTCGACCCGGCCCACCATTTCTTGGAAGGTGCGGAAACCGAGCGAGGCCATGATCTCACGCGCTTCTTCGGCGACCATGAAGAGGTAGTTGACCACGTGCTCGGGCTTGCCCTTGAACTTCTTTCGAAGCTCTGGGTCTTGCGTGGCGATTCCAACCGGGCAGGTGTTGAGGTGGCACTTGCGCATCATGATGCAGCCCATCGCGATGAGCGGCGCGGTGCTCAAGCCGATCTCTTCGGCGCCGAGCAGTGCGCCGATGACGACGTCGCGGCCGGTCTTCATCTGCCCATCCGTCTGCAGGACGACTCGACTTCGAAGGTCGTTCATGACGAGTGTCTGATGCGTCTCGGCAATGCCGAGCTCCCAGGGAAGGCCTGCGTGCTTGATCGAGGTCAGCGGTGAAGCGCCGGTGCCACCGTCGTGGCCACTGATCAGAATGTGATCGGCGTGCGCCTTCGAGACGCCGGCTGCAATCGTGCCGACGCCAACCTCGCTGACGAGCTTGACGCTGATCCGCGCGGAGGGGTTGCTGTTCTTGAGGTCGTGAATCAGCTGAGCGAGATCCTCGATCGAGTAGATGTCGTGGTGCGGCGGCGGGCTGATGAGACCAACACCCGGGGTCGAGTTCCGCACCGCCGCGATCTTCTCGTCGACCTTGCGGCCGGGAAGCTCACCACCCTCGCCTGGCTTGGCGCCCTGCGCCATCTTGATTTGAATCTCATCGGCGTTGGTGAGGTAGTTGATGCTCACACCGAAGCGCCCCGACGCGACCTGCTTGATCGCCGAACGCATCGGATTCATCGCGCCGTTGGCCAAGGGCAGATAGCGCTCCGGGGCTTCGCCTCCCTCGCCCGTGTTGGACTTGCCGCCAAGCTGGTTCATCGCGATCGCAAGCGTCGAATGCGCTTCCATCGAAATCGAACCGAAGCTCATCGCGCCCGTCGCAAACCGCTTCACGATTTCACTCGCCGGCTCGACCTCGCTCAGGGGAATCCGCTGACCGTTCTTGAACCGCATCAGGCCACGAAGCGTGCAGCGGTCTCGTGCACTGTCGTTGGCATGCTCGGCGAAACGCTTGTACGCATCGCTGCTGTTGGCACGGGCTGCCACCTGCAGGTTCGCGATCGTCTCTGGATTCCACATGTGACGTTCACCATTGGCGCGCCAGTGGAACTGCCCGTCGTTCGGAAGGATCGGCAGCCGGGGTTCGTCTTCGTCGGGATAGCCGAGCGCGTGTCGCTCGACGAGCTCCTCCGCGATGACGTTGAAGCCGATGCCCTGAATCCTGCTCGCCGTACCGACGAAGCAAAGGTCGATGACCGAGCTGTTGAGGCCCACGGCTTCGAAAATCTGCGCGCCCTTGTACGACTGGAGCGTCGAAATCCCCATCTTGCCGAAGACTTTGAACATGCCCTTGGCGACCGCTTTGCGATAGCCTTCGACGATGCTGTCGTCGTCGGGGAACCGGGTTGCGTCGAGCGTTCCGAGTCGACGCTCTTGCCACAGGGACTCGAACGCCAAATAGGGATTGATCGCGTCCGCGCCGTATCCGACGAGGCAGCAGTGATGGTGCACCTCTCGCGCCTCGCCGGTTGCGACGACGATTCCGACCCTGGTGCGCTTCTCGGTCGCAACCAGATGGTGGTGCGCTGCGCCGGTCGCGAGGAGCGCACTCACCGGGATGCGGTCTTGGCCTGCTTGGCGGTCGGTCAGCAGGATGAGGCTGTACCCCTCGTCGACCGCCTGCTCCGCCTCCTGTCGAATGCGTTGAAGCGTAGGCTCGAGCCCATCGGGGCCCTCGCTTCGGGGCCAGGTGATGTCGATGAGCTTGCTGCGCCAGCCGCGCTCGTCGATGGTTTTGAGCGCCCGGACCTCTTCATTGGTCAAAATCGGGTGCGGAACTCTAAGTCGGTGGGCGTGCTCGGGCGTCGTCGTGAGGAGGTTTCGCTCCGGCCCGATGTAGCACTCCATCCCCATGATCACTTCCTCGCGGATCGAGTCGATCGGGGGATTGGTCACCTGAGCAAAGAGCTGCTTGAAGTAGTCGTACGCAAGCCGCGGTTGATCGCTCAAGACCGCGAGCGCCGAGTCGTTGCCCATGGAGCCGACCGGATCGCGCTTCTGCTCGATCATCGGCCGCAGCATGAATTGCATCGTCTCGGTGGTGTAGCCAAACGACTGCATGCGGGCGAGGAGCGTCTCGGGTTCGAAGCCATGCGCATCGCCGTGCACCGGCAGCTTGGTGAGCTTCAGGCGCTGGTCCCGGAGCCACTCGCCGTACGGACGACGCGTCGCAAAGTCGTTCTTGAGCTCCTCATCTGGGATCATGCGGCCCTGCTCGAAGTCGATGAGGAACATGCGTCCGGGTTGCAGACGGCCCTTGTGCTTGACCGTTTCGGGCGGCACCGGAAGGACGCCGACTTCCGACGCCATGATCACGCGGTCGTCGTGCGTGAGGTAGTAGCGGCTCGGGCGGAGGCCGTTTCGATCGAGGACCGCGCCGATCATGGTGCCGTCGGTGAACGCAATCGATGCCGGGCCGTCCCAGGGCTCCATCAGGCAGGAATGGTACTCGTAGAAGTCCCGCTTCACCTGCGGCATGTGCTTGTGCTTCTGCCAGGCCTCGGGGATCATCATCATCGCAGCCTCGGGCATGCTGCGACCATTCATGTAAAGAAACTCGAGTACGTTATCGAGCGTGCCCGAGTCTGAAAGCCCGAGCTCGGCCACCGGAAACAGCTTCCGCAAGTCGTCGCCGAAGAGCTCGCTCTCCACGACGCCTTGGCGCGAATGCATGGCGTTCTTGTTGCCACGAAGCGTGTTGATCTCGCCGTTGTGGCTGAGGCAACGAAGCGGCTGGGCCCGCTCCCAGGTCGGGAACGTGTTGGTCGCGAAGCGCGAATGCACCATCGCGAGATGCGTTTCGTAGTCCGGGTCGGTCAGATCGCCGTAGAATGGAAGCACCTGCTCGCAGGCGAGCATGCCCTTGTAGATGATGGTCCTGCTCGAAAGGGAGCAAGCGTAGAGCATCGAGCGTTGCTTCAAGCTCTCGTCGACGCGAAGCGGGCTCGCCGCGCTTTTTCGGATCACGTAGAGCTGCCGCTCGAACGCATCCTGGTCGAGCCCTTCGGCCGCCGCGATGAAGAGTTGCTCGATCTGCGGCATGCTTTCGATCGCGGTCGGCCCCAGGTTTGCTCCGTCTGGATCGGTCGGCACGACACGCCAACCGAGCAAACGTTGGCCCTGCGCTTCAATTGCCTTGACGAACGCGGCCTTGCAGTACTCGCGCTCCGTCTCGTCGGTCGGAAGGAAGATGTTGCCGACCCCATACTTGCCCGACGCCGGAAGCTCGATGCCCAGCTCCGCCTTCGCCGCGCGACGCAAGAGCTTGTCTGGCAGCGCGGTGAGCATGCCGGCGCCGTCGCCGGTATTGGTCTCCGAGCCGCGGGCTCCGCGGTGATCCATGTTGCAAAGGATGCGATTGGCGTCTTTGACGATTTGGTTGGATGCGACGCCCTTGATCTGAGCCACGAAGCCGACACCGCAGGCGTCTTTTTCGTTCGCGGGGTCGTAGAGACCGTGTTTTTCGGGAAGTCCGTACTGCATGTTCACGCGCTTTGGGGGGTTTGTGGGCTGTCGGCGGAGCGTCGGGCACGTTTGCGGCGCCGCGTATCGGACGCGGGCTCGCTTGGAGGGAGGGGGATTTCTGCCCTCTCGGTATGAGTCGACAGCACCACCATGGTTTCGGTGCCAGCGACCCCGTCCATGGACCGGATGCGGCTGATGAGCTGCTCGAGGGCCTCGGTGTTCGCTGTCTTTACCTTGAGAACCAGCGTGAAGCCACCGGTTACGTGGTGGCATTCCAAGACCTGAGCGACCGAATCGACCCAGGTCTCGAATGCCTTGAGGAGCTGAGGGTCACTGATCGAGACCCCAATGAAGGCCGAGATGTCGAGGCCGAGCTTCCGCGCATCGAGGAGCGCGTGATAACCTTTGATGATTCCCGCGTTTTCGAGCTTCCGAACGCGTTCCATCACCGAAGGAGCGCTCAGGCCCACGGAGGCGCCGATCTCCTTCAGCGAGCGCTTGCAATCGCTCTGCAGCTCATCCAGGAGTTGCCGATCAATTTCATCTATCATGTGTGTTTTTCCTAAGTTCATTAGGCTGAAACTCAAACAAGCCTAATAGATAGGGTCCGGATAGGCCAGGGTCAATCAGAGGAAGATGGGCCAAAATCGGGCTTTGAAATTGAAATCTACATGTAATACTTTGATGAGAACGGTCTTGCTCTAACTAGGCCAGGATTACCGAAAGATCTAATGAGGGATTCGAGCGCCGAAGAGATGGACTCCGCGCACGACGACCGCCCAGAAGCGCGGTCGCGAGGCCTCGTGCCCGCGGCGCCTTCGAGAATCGGCCGCTACGAGCTCTGCTTCGAGCTGGCCTCGGGGGGGATGGCGAGCGTTCACCTGGCGCGAGCGCACGGAGACCCTGGCTTCGAGAAGCTCGTGGCCCTCAAGCGAATCCATCCGCATCTCGCCTGCGAACCGGACTACGTCGACATGTTTCTCGACGAAGCACGGATCGCATCGCGGATCACCCACAGCAACGTGTGTAGTGTGTTCGACTTCGGTGAAGCCGACGGCGAGTACTTCATTGCTATGGAGTATCTGGTTGGCGAGCCCCTCTCGCGCGTTCACCGACGTGTCCTTGCAGACGTCGATCAGCGCGACTCTCCGCTCTTGCCGATGCGGATGGCGCGCATCATCGCGCAGGCGTGCGAAGGGCTTCACGCGGCGCACGAGCTCACGGACACTGACGGTGAGTCCTTGCGCGTCGTCCACCGCGACGTTTCGGCGGAAAACCTCTTCGTGACGTATGACGGGGCGACACAAGTCGTCGACTTTGGCATCGCACACGCTCGACAGCGGGTCCACAGCACAGAGGCAGGTCAGGTCAAAGGCACGTTTCCGTACATGGCTCCCGAACAAATGACGTCGGCGGTCGTCGACCGGCGCGTCGATGTCTGGGCGCTGGGCACTGTCCTGTGGGAGCTACTGACGCTGCGGAAGCTCTTCCTTCGGGAGACGGACGTGAACACGATGTACGCGGTTCTCTCTGGCGAAATTCAACCACCGTCCGAGTATCGAAGCGAGGTCTCCGCGGAGCTGGACGAGATCGTGCTCAAAGCGCTCGAGCGCAGCCCAGACGCGCGCTGGCAGAGCGCGCGCGAAATGGGCAAGGCCCTTCGTCGCTACCTCGCCAAGCAAGACGAGCTGATCGGTCCAGCCGAGATCGCCGACTGGATGCGGGAGCTCTTTCCAAGCGGTGAGCTACGAAAGCGGGAGCTCATGGCGATTGCGCGCAGCCGCGAAGGCGTCGAATCGGAAGCAGAGGTTCCCGCGGAGGCCGAAAGCGGCGAGCGCGTTTCCCGTTTCCCCGCGTTGATGGTCGACCGTATGCCGGCAGCGCCACCCTTGCCTGCCAGCCTGCTGGTGATGTTGATCGGCGTGCTGACGGTGCTAGCCGTCGTGACGATCGACTGGCTGCGGCAGTAGCGTCATGAGGCCGAACGCGAAGTAAGGGGGCCCCGCGGCGTGGACGAGTCCCCTGAGGCGCCCGCGACGGTCGAGCACCGGCGCACCGGAGCTGCCTTGGCGAATCGGGCACGAAGAGAGCACGCGTATCGAGGAAGAGGGAAGCTCGGCCAAGGAAACGAGGCGGCGGTTGTCGTCGACGATGCAACGCCGGCTTCGCACCTGGTGAACTTCGTCGTAGAAACGGTCGGCCGTCACCGAGAGCACGCGGACGACCTCGCCCGACGGAACGTCTCCTTCGCCAATGGGGATCGAGGCGCGGGACGCGTCCCGATTGAGCTTCAGTACGGCGTAGTCGGGTGAGAGAAGACTCGGGCTGGGCGTCGTCGCGGACTCGATTCGCTTGCAGCCAATCCACTCGGCGGGCCGACGTTCGGATTGCGCAAACCCCAACCAAAGGCCGTCGCAGCGTCCGCCGTTCGAGAGCTCCCGAGCCACGCAGTGTCCGGCGGTAACCGCGGTTCGAGGACCGATCAGCGCGGCGGTGCAACGGGTGGGTTCACCAGGAGCTGAAAGTCCGACCAGTAGGGCAACCGACTCGCTGCAAACTTGTCCAGCGGTACAAGAAACCTCGTAGCGCGGAGGCACCAAATCGATGTAGCGTGCGGACGTTGAAGAGGTCGCCTTGCACGCCGTCAACGAAAGGAGTGCTGCGATCCACAACCCCGAAACCAACCGTGCCCTCCCCTTCATTCAATCAACGTACCAAGCCTCGACGCCGGCGTCACACCTCTCGCTTTCCGCCTGTTTCTTGGCGTGAAGAGCCAGTTTGGATAGAACGGATCGGGATGCTCCGCACGCTCGGGATCGCCATGCTGTGCCTTGCCGCCTTGGCTCCATCCCGAGCGGACGCCGATGCGGCGGTGCTGATCGTGCAGCAGGGCGATGCGCTCAGCTCGATCGCGAAACGTGTCGGCGTGTCCGTCGAACAGATCAAACATTGGAATGACCTCGACGGCGACATGATCCGAATTGGTCAGCGGCTCGTCGTCCGGCAAGGGGCAGCTCGGTCGCACTCGGAGGAGGGCATCGATTGGACGCCTCCGTTCGACTACGGCGCGGCAGCTCCAGCTACGACGACGGAATCCAAAACGCGAATCGCAGCGCGCGATCCATCCAGTGCCGTCGCGACTCGCCTTTCGGACGACGCAGCCGACGGGAAGAAGCCCAAGCGTGGAAAGACCTACCGCGTTCAAAAAGGCGACACGCTAACCGGCATCGCTCTCAGGCATCACACCACGATTGGAGAGCTCCTCGCGTCGAATCCTGGGCTTCGCGCCGATCGGATCTTCCCCGGCCAAACGATTGACATCGGCGCATCGAGGCCCAAAGTCGTGTTCAAGCTCGAGCGTGGAGACAACTTGCTCGCCGTCGCAAACCGCTACGAGGTCAGTCCGCGCGACCTGAGCCGCTGGAACGCCGGGTTGAGCAATCGAGACCCACGGCCGGGCACCAACATCGCTCTCTACACGCGGGTCCCCGTCAGCCCATCGGAGGCCATCGGGCCGACGAACCGAGGGCGCCTCGAAAACGGCGTGCGTCTTCCATCACACCGCGGCTATCTGGTTCGCAGTACCGCGCGCGCCTACGGCACCGAGGAGACGACCCGCTGGATTGTCCAGGCATTCAATGCCGTGGACTCGCGTTTCAAGCAACGCAAGGTCGTCCGCATTCACGACATCAGCGACCGCGACGGGGGCAAGCTCCGCGACCACAAGAGCCATCAAAACGGACGTGACGCCGACATCAGCTACTACCAGAACGAATGTGGCCCGAGGGGCTGCCGATTCGACGATTTCAGGGCATCGGAGCTCGACGTTGCTCGGCAATGGACCCTGCTCGAGCACTGGCTCCGCCATGGGCAGGCCGAGATGATCTTCATCGACTATCGCCTGCAGGCCAAGCTCTACCGCTACGCGAAACGAAAAGGGGCCACCAAGGCGCAGCTCGACCGATGGATCCAATATCCGCGCGGTAAGTACGAGCCGAACGGTGTGATTCGTCACTTCCCGAATCACGACGATCACCTTCACGTTCGCTTCGTGTGCCCGTACTCCGACGTCAGCTGCCGGCCGTGAGAGCGGATGGACCGAACAGCGCTTCTTCGAGCCTGCGCATGGCGGCGGCCCGCGCGTTGACTCGTCGTCGCTGCTTCGGTGTCATCTCGCCATAGGTCACCGCGAAACCGTCTGGCAAAAACATCGGTTCAAAGCCGGCGCCAAGCTCTCCACGAATCGGCCAGACCAAGGTCCCGAGCGATTCGCCGCGAAACGTGCGCGCGCGGCCGTCAGGCCAAGCGACGCACAGGACGCACACGTAGGTGGCACGGCGACTGACCCCTTCGCCGAGCTCTCGAAGGCGCGCGTCGACCCGCCGGCGTGCGATATCGAAGTCTCGCCCCTCACCGGCCCAGCGCGCGGTGTGGATTCCCGGTTCGCCTCCGAGGGCGTGGACCGCCACTCCGGAATCGTCTGCAATCGCCACGCGTCCGGTCGCCTGTGCGGCTGCGATGGCTTTGAGCTCTGCGTTGGCTTCGAAGGTCGTTCCCGTTTCCTCGGGCTCGGGGAGCTCGAGGTGCTTCGCCGAGACCAGCCGAACCGGGAGCTTGGAGAACAAGTCCTGCAGCTCCCTGGCTTTGCCGGAGTTGTGCGTCGCGAGGACCCAATCGTTGGAGAGGCCGGCCACTACTTTGAGCGTTCGAAAGGGAAGCGAGGCGGTGAGGTGTCGGTGAAGCTCGGATACGGCTTGCGACGCTCGAGCTGCTTTTGAAACACCTGGGGCTTCGACGTTGGCAATTCGCAGCGGCCACGCTCACAGACGTAGGCCGTGCTCTTGCCCGCCATCGCCCGCTTGGCTTCGAGCCAAGGAATCGTCGACTCTTGTTGGCTCGCTTCAGCGTCCGTGAGAACGGTAAACGCTTTGTTGGGCACGAACGACTTCCGAAGCCGCGCGTTGAGCAAGCTCGCCTCTTCCCGGCTCGTCGGAGCGATCAACGCAACCTCGAGAACGGTGTCGTAGTAGCGATCGAGGGCCACCAGGAGCAGCGGAAAGCCCGTCGGTGAACGGGTCACCTGAAATGCCAGCGACGCGAAGAGACGCTCGGCCCTCCGCCGCCATTTTGGTTCCCCGGTGAAGTCGTGAAGACGGAGAAGGTTATTGGCAGCGACGGAGTTCCCCGATGGAACGGCGCGGTCATAGGCCGGCTTTTCCCGCACCAAAAGCACTTCGGCATCTGCCGCGGTCAAGTAGTAGCCGCCGGTTTGCTCGTCGAGATAGCGCAGATCTTGATCGGTCTGAAGCTCGACCGCGCGCTCTATCCACGCTGCGTCACCGGTCGCTTCGTAGAGATCGAGGCAGGCGGCCACCATGAAGGCATAATCATCGAGAAACGACGCGCTGCCCTTCTTCCCCTCGCGATAGGTCCGCACCAGCGCTCCATCTTCGGCTCGCATTTGTGCGAGCACGAATCGCACGGCCCGTGCTGCAACTTCGACGTAGCGCGCTTCTGCGAGCATCCAGCCTGCCTTGGCGAAAGCGGCGCCCATCATGCCGTTCCAGGCCGCGATGATTTTCTCATCGCGGATGGGCGGCGGGCGCAAAGCCCGCGCGTCGTAGAGCGTGGATCGCGCGCTGCGGATGATTTCGCGGACTCGCTTGGGGGCGAGACCGAGCTCGGACCCAAGCTCTCGGTCGGGCTTGACGCGATGAAGGATGTTTCGACCTTCGAAGTTGCCGCGCTCGGTCACGCCAAATGCCGAAGAAACGACCGCTGCGTCGCCGGCGCCGAGCAGGCGTTCGAGCTCGCCGGGCGTCCA
>CAMYJN010000042.1 GCA_947258625.1 uncultured Polyangiaceae bacterium
TGCGGGTTTGCAGGGCCGTCCATCAAAGGCTCGCCGGCGCGCACGTGATCACCGTCTTTCACGGTCAGGTGCTTGCCCTTGGCGATGAGGTACTCCTTCGGTTCACCGACCTCCGGCGTGATCATGACCTTTCGCTTACCCTTGGTGTCCTTACCAAAGGTGACGATGCCATCGATTTCGCTGATGATCGCGTGATCCTTGGGCTTACGAGCTTCGAAGAGCTCGGCAACTCGCGGCAGACCACCGGTGATGTCCTTGGTCTTCGTGGTCTCGCGCGGGATCTTCGCAATGATCTCACCGGCTTCGACGGTCTGACCATCCGCGGGGATGATGTTCGCGCCAACCGGCAAGAAGTAGCGAGCCATGTTCTCGCCCGCCCCCGTGCTTTGCGTATCGCCAGTCTTCGGATCCTTGATCGAAATACGTGGCCGCGCGCTGGGATCACGAGACTCGATGACGACGCGCCGGGAAAGACCGGTAACCTCGTCGAGCTTCTCGTCCATGGTCACCGCTTCGACGACGTCGCCGTACTTCACCGTACCGTGAACCTCGGTCAGGATCGGAATGGCGTAAGGGTCCCACTCGGCGAGCATCGTCCCTCGCTCCACCCGGTCACCTTCTTTGACCTTGACGAACGCGCCGTAGGTGAGCGTGAAGTGCTCACGCTCGCGACCCGACTCATCGACGACCGTCACCGCGCCGTGGCGGTTCATGACGACGACCGTACCGTCGGCCTTGGTAACGAGCTTGGCGTTATCGAATTTCACCACGCCGCCCGAGCGTGACTCGATGGAGCTCTGCTCGATCTTGCCCCGAGCTGCAGCACCGCCGATGTGAAACGTACGCATGGTGAGCTGCGTACCCGGCTCACCGATGGACTGAGCGCCGATGATGCCAACGGCCTCGCCGATGTTGACCTCGTATCCGCGCCCGAGGTCGCGGCCGTAACACATGACGCAAACGCCGCGACGGTTCTGACAGGTCAAGACGGAGCGAATCAACACGCGCTCGATACCGGCCGCTTCGATGCGGGCCACGCGGGCTTCGTCGATCTCCTGATTGGCTTCGACGAGGGTTTCGTCAGTGACGGGGTCTGTGATGTCCTCGAGCGCAATTCGGCCGAGAACGCGCTCACCGAGCGGCGTAACCACCTCACCGCCCTCTTCGAGCTTGCTGACCCAAATTCCGTCGAGCGTCTCGCAGTCGTACTCGGTGATGACGGCATCCTGCGCCACGTCGACGAGACGCCTCGTTAGGTAACCGGAGTTCGCAGTCTTCAAGGCGGTGTCGGCCAGACCCTTACGGGCGCCGTGTGTCGAGATGAAGTACTGCAAGACCGTCAACCCCTCTCGGAAGTTCGCCGTGATGGGTGTCTCGATGATCTCACCGGACGGTTTGGCCATCAGACCACGCATGCCGGCCAGCTGACGAATCTGCTGGTTCGAGCCACGAGCGCCCGAGTCCGCCATCATGAAGATCGAGTTGAAGCTCGGTTGTGTGGTCTTCTCGCCCGTTTCCGGATTGGTGACCTCGTCGGTGCCGATCGATTCCATCAGGTCACGGGCGACTTGGTCGGAGGCTTCCGCCCAAATGTCGACGACCTTGTTGTACCGCTCGCCGTCGGTGATCAGGCCTTCCTGATACTGCTCGACGACGGTAGTGACGTCTTCTTGAGCTGCTCCAAGCACGTCTTTCTTCGAGTCCGGGATGATCATGTCATCCATGCAGATCGAAATCCCGGCGCGGGTCGACATTTCGAAGCCCATCGTACGCAACCGGTCTGCGAGCAGAACGGTGTTCTTGTTGCGGCTGGCCCGGTAGCACTCGTCGATGAGCGCGCTGAGCGACTTCTTGTCGAGCACCTTGTTGACCGCCGGAAACTCCATCCCCGGAGGCAGGACGTCGCTTACGAGCACACGGCCGACGGTAGTGTCGTAGATTTTGCCCTTGTAGCGATAGCGAATGCGGCTGTGGAGGCCGACCATATTCTGGTCGTACGCCATGCGCAGCTCGTCTGCCGAGGCGAAGATGCCCGTGAACTGACCTTCCTTCTCTTGGCCGTCGCGGTACTCACCCTTACCGAAAGTCTTCTCGCGCGTCATGTAGTAGAGGCCGAGAACGATGTCCTGGGTCGGATTGATGATTGGCCGACCGCTTGCAGGAGACAGAATGTTGTTCGTGCTCATCATGAGCACGCGCGTCTCCATCTGAGCCTCGACCGAAAGCGGAACGTGAACCGCCATCTGGTCACCGTCGAAGTCCGCGTTGAACGCGGTGCAAACGAGCGGGTGGAGCCGGATTGCCTTGCCCTCGATGAGCACGGGCTCGAACGCCTGAATGCCCAAGCGGTGGAGCGTCGGCGCGCGGTTGAGCATCACCGGGTGCTCGGTGATGACCTCTTCGAGAATGTCCCAAACCTCGGGCTTCTCCTTCTCGACTAGCTTCTTCGCGCTCTTGATCGTGGTGACGTAGCCACGCTCTTCGAGCTTGTTGTAAATGAACGGCTTGAAGAGCTCGAGTGCCATCTTTTTCGGCAGGCCGCATTGGTGCAGGCGGAGCGCCGGACCTACGACGATGACCGAACGGCCGGAGTAGTCGACTCGCTTGCCGAGCAGGTTCTGGCGGAAACGCCCCTGCTTGCCCTTGAGCATGTCGGACAAGGACTTGAGTGGACGCTTGTTTGGACCGGTGATGGTCTTGCCGCGACGACCGTTGTCGAAGAGCGCATCGACGGCCTCTTGCAGCATGCGACGCTCGTTCCGGATGATGATCTCCGGTGCGTTGAGCTCGATGAGCCGCTTGAGACGATTGTTCCGGTTGATGACGCGACGGTAGAGATCGTTGAGATCGGAAGTTGCGAAGCGCCCCCCATCGAGCGGAACCAAGGGACGGAGATCCGGCGGCAGCACCGGAATCACCGAGAGCATCATCCACTCGGGACGATTGCCTGAGTCGCGGAAGGCCTCGATGACCTTGAGTCGCTTGGCGAGCTTCTTTCGCTTCGCCTCGCTTGTGGCTTCCTTGAGCTCCAAACGAAGCTGTTCGGCCATGGCATGCACGTCGAGATCCCGAAGCATTTCGAGAACAGCCTCACCACCCATGCGCGCTTCAAACGCGTCATCGCCATACTCGTCGAGCATGTCGTGGTAGCGATCCTCCGTGAGGATTTCACCGCGCTCGAGCGGCGTCTCCTTGGGATCGAGAACCACATAGCTCTCGCAGTAGAGCACGCGCTCGAGATCCTTGAGCGTGATGTCGAGAATCGCGCCAATGCGGCTTGGAAGGCTCTTCAGAAACCAAATGTGAGCAACCGGAGTGGCCAGAGTGATGTGGCCGAGGCGTTCACGGCGGACCTTGCTCTGAATGACCTCGACGCCGCACTTCTCGCAAACGATGCCGCGGTGCTTCATGCGCTTGTATTTACCGCAGATGCACTCGTAGTCTTTGACGGGCCCGAAGATTTTGGCGCAGAAGAGGCCGTCGCGCTCTGGCTTGAACGTACGGTAGTTGATGGTTTCGGGCTTGCGAACCTCGCCGTGCGACCACTCGCGGATCTTCTCCGGAGACGCCAACGAAATGCGAATCGCCGAAAACGCAAGCGGGTCTTTCGGCTTTTCGAAGAAGCTGAAGATATCCTTCATGACTTACTCTTCCTCCGCGGCAAGGACGTCATCCGACCTGCGCCCCATCTGACTTGTCTCGACCAACTCGACGTTCAGGCAAAGTGCCTGAAGCTCCTTCATGAGGACGTTGAAGCTCTCCGGCAGTCCGGCTTCGAGCTGGTAGTCCCCTTTCACAATCGATTCGTACATACGGGTTCGGCCCTGCACATCGTCGGACTTCACGGTGAGGAACTCCTGCAACGCGTACGCGGCGCCGTAGGCCTCCATTGCCCAGACCTCCATCTCACCGAGCCTCTGCCCGCCGAACTGCGCCTTGCCACCCAGTGGCTGCTGCGTGACCAGCGAGTACGGGCCGATACTTCTCGCGTGGATCTTGTCGTCGACCAGATGGTGCAGCTTGAGCATGTACATGATGCCCACGGTGACGTCCTCGTGGAATGCGTCGCCCGTGCGCCCATCGAAGAGCACCGTCTGACCGTTGTCTTGCACTCCCGCGAGCCTGAGGAGATCTTTGATCTCGTCCTCGCTCGCGCCGTCGAAGACTGGTGTAGCCAGTTGAAGGCCGTGCTTCCAGCTCTTGGCCATTTGTGCGACCTCGCCGTCTGGAAGCGCGTCGAGCACCGTAACGATGTCGCCGCCCTTGAAGATCGCCCGGATCCGTTCGCGGAGCTCCGAAGCGCTGGCCTTGGCCTCGACCATCTCTTGCAGCTGCGTGCCGAGCAGATAGCCGGCCCAGCCGAGATGCGTCTCGAGGATCTGACCCACGTTCATACGGCTCGGAACGCCAAGCGGGTTCAAAACGATGTCGACCGGCTTTCCGTTCGGAAGGTACGGCATGTCCTCTTCCGGAAGAATCCGGCTGACGACACCCTTGTTACCGTGGCGACCGGCCATCTTGTCGCCGACCTGAAGCTTGCGCTTGATGGCGACGTAAACCTTCACCATCTTGATGACACCCGGAGGAAGCTCGTCGCCCTTGCCGAGCTTGTCGATCTTCTCCTGGAACAGCATCTTGACGGCATCGACTTGATCGTCGACCTGCTCAAGAATCGCGTCGGTCTTGTCTTTGTCCTTGTCGACCTCGATGCTCGCCCAGTACTTGTGCGGGATCCCGTCGAGATCCTCATTCGTGATCTTGGCGCCTTTGGCGAGGAGCTCTACGCCCTTGTCGCCAACTAGCTTCGCGGTCGCCGTGCTGCCTACGAAGTACTTGCGAACGCGATCATGGGCCGAGTCGAGGACGATCTTGATTTCGTCCGACATGTCCTTCTCGAGCTTGGCTCGCTCGGTCTCTTCGATTTGAAGCGAGCGCTCATCCTTCTCGGTGCCTTTACGCGCGAACACTCGAGCGTCGATCACGATACCGGTCACCCCCGGTGGCACCTTGAGTGATGTGTCTCGGACGTCGCCAGCCTTCTCACCGAAGATCGCCCGAAGGAGCTTCTCTTCCGGCGATAGCTGTGTCTCCCCCTTTGGCGTGATTTTGCCGACCAAGATGTCGCTCGAGCTTACCTCGGCACCGATTCGAACGATGCCCGACTCGTCGAGGTCCTTCAGCGCCTCTTCGCCGACGTTCGGGATGTCTCGCGTGATCTCTTCCTTGCCGAGCTTGGTGTCGCGAGCAACGCACTCGAACTCCTCGATGTGAACGGAGGTGTAGACGTCATCCTTGGCGATTCGCTCGGACAGCAGAATCGAGTCCTCAAAGTTGTACCCGCCCCATGGCATGAACGCGACGATCACGTTTTGGCCGAGTGCCAGCTCACCGCGGTCGGTGCTCGGGCCGTCTGCGATGACGTCGCCTGCCTTGACCCGGTCTCCAGGGCGAACGATTGGCGTTTGGTTGTAAGCCGTATTCTGATTGGAGCGCTGGAACTTGTTGAGGCGGTAAATGTCGGGAAACGCGCCGGCAAGCCCTTCGGCCTTGACGACGATTCGTGTCGCGTCGACCGACTCCACCACACCGTCCTGCTGCGCGACCACGCAAACACCGGAGTCACGCGCGACCCGGCCCTCGATGCCCGTGCCGGCGATCGGAGCGTGCGTTCGGACGCACGGAACAGCCTGACGCTGCATGTTCGAGCCCATCAGGGCGCGGTTTGCGTCGTCATGCTCGAGGAACGGAATCAACGATGCTGCGACCGAAACCAGCTGGTTCGGCGAGACGTCCATCAGCTGAACGGTTTTTGGCGGAACCATCACGAACTCACCGTTGAAGCGCGCGCTGATCAGCGTTCCCTCGAGCTTGCGGCTCAGGTGCTCGATCTTCGCGTTCGCCTGGGCGATGTAGTGCCCTTCTTCTTCGAGGGCAGAGTACCAGCGCACATGCTCATCGAGTACGATGCCGTCCTCGACCTTTCGGTACGGAGTCTCGACGAACCCGTACTCGTTGACGCGCGCATAGGTCGAAAGCGACGCGATGAGGCCGATGTTCGGACCTTCAGGCGTCTCGATCGGACAGATACGACCATAGTGAGTCGTGTGAACATCACGAACCTCGAAGCCCGCGCGCTCACGCGTCAACCCGCCCGGCCCTAGCGCGGACAGACGCCGCTTGTGGGTTACCTCGCTGAGCGGGTTGGTCTGGTCCATGAACTGCGAGAGCTGGCTCGAACCGAAGTACTCTTTCACGACCGCGCTGACTGGCTTTGCATTGATCAAGTCGTGCGGCATGAGGGTCTCAATTTCTTGAGACATGTTCATGCGCTCCTTGATCGCGCGCTCCATGCGAACGAGGCCGATGCGATACTGATTCTCCATCAGCTCGCCGACGGCTCGTACCCGGCGGTTGCCGAGGTGGTCGATGTCGTCGACCGAGCCACGGCCGTTCTTGAGCTCAATCAGGTTCTTCACCGTCTCGAGAATGTCGGTGTTGGTGAGAACCGTATGATCGAGGTCCGGCCGCTCGTCCTCTTCGACATCTTTGTAGAACTTGTAATTCAACTTGAGACGCCCAACCTGGCTCAGGTCATAGCGTTCCGGATTGAAGAACAGGTTGTTGAACAGGTTTCTCGCCGTGTCGAGAGTGGGCGGATCGCCCGGTCGCAGGCGCCGGTAAATCTCGAGGATGCCCTCATCTTGCGACTGCACCTTGTCGACGAGCAGCGTGTCGCGGAGATACGAACCGACGTTGAGGCCGTCGATGAACAGCACCTTGAACTCGTTGATGCCAGCTTCGTTCAGCGCGTCGATACGAGCCTCGGTGACTTCTTCGTTGACCGCGAGCAGAATCTCGCCAGTGTCCTCGTCGATGACGTCCTCAGCAGCAACCTTGCCGATCACCTCGGTGAAGTCGATCGGCAAGTAGTCGAGACCCGCTGACTTGAGCTTACGAATCGCCGCTCGGGTGAACTTGCGGTTCTTGCGGACCAGGACGTCCTCGCCGACCGTGATGTCGTGCGTGGCGCGCTGGCCGGGCAGAAGCTCGTACTCGATCGACTTCGCGTACTGGTCCTTCGAGAGGATGTAGATCGTCTCGGTGTCGTAGTAGTAGTTGAGGAGCTCCTGGGTGTTGTAGCCGAGCGCCTTGAGCAGCACCGTCGCGGGCATCTTGCGGCGGCGGTCGATGCGGACGTACAGGAGGTCCTTCGGGTCAAACTCGAAATCGAGCCAAGAGCCTCGGTAAGGAATGATGCGGGCCTGGTAGAGGAGCTTCCCCGAAGAGTGTGTCTTGCCACGGTCGTGGTCGAAAAAGACACCGGGGCTACGGTGAAGCTGGCTGACCACGACGCGCTCGGTCCCGTTGATGATGAAGGTGCCATTCACCGTCATCAGCGGGATCTCGCCAAAGTAGACTTCCTGCTCCTTGATATCGCGGACGGCTCGCTCGGTGCTGTCACCGCCGGCGTCGTAGATGATCAGCTGGATCGTCACCTTGATCGGCGCGGCATAGGTCATCCCACGCTGCCGACACTCGTCGACGTCGTACTTCGGTCTCTCTAGCGTGTACCCGCTGAAAACCAATTCGCTCGTCCCATTGAAGTCGCGAATCGGAAAGACGCTGTTGAAGACACCCTGAAGACCGGTGTTCGCCCGTTCGTCTCTGGGTACGTCTGTTTGAAGGAATTTATCGTACGAGCGCTTTTGAATGTCGATCAGGTTCGGGATCTCGAGGATGTGCTCGATCTTCCCGAAGGAGTGTCGCATTCGAAAGTTCGTCTGAATCGTCGCCGCCATTAGAGAGACTCCTACCGAACCACTGCTGCTGGAACCCTAAAGCCAAGAATTAAAGAGACACGTACGCGACAAGGAGACCCTTCGGCCTCCCGCCGCATCGCGGAAAGTCGTGAATGATGTGCTGCGCGAACCGGTGCTGCCCCGGCCGGGACGGTAGCCCGGTCGGGCCCGTGTGCCAAGTCGAGGCACAAGGCTCCGAGAAATAACCCCATAGGGTTATTTGACGGTGACTTTCGCGCCAGCTTCTTCGAGCTTCTTCTTGATTTCTTCGGCTTCTTCCTTGGAAACGGCCTCTTTGACTACTTTGGGAGCTGCTTCCACCAAGGCCTTGGCGTCCGCCAAGCCGAGCTGGGTGATCTCACGGATGGCCTTGATCACGTTGATCTTCTTGGCACCCGCTTCGCTCAGCTCGACGTCGAACTCGGTCTGCTCTTCGGCTGCCTCTGCAGCGCCACCACCCGCGGGTCCGGCCACGGCCACCGCTGCCGGTGCTGCCGAAACTCCCCACTTCTCTTCGAGCTCTTTGACCAGGTTCGCAACTTCCATGACGGTCCAGGAGCTGAGCTCTTCGACCATCTGTTCCACGTTCATATTTGGCATTCTTGACTCTCCGCTAACCGTGCGTGCGACACGGCTAAATTTGTTGTTGGATTACTCGCCTGCCTCTTTGCGCCGGTACGCATCGAGAACGAGAGCGAGGTTTTGGGCCGGTGCATTGATTTGGCCGACCAGGTTCTGCATGGGCGCCATCAACTGCGCTAGCAGTGAGGCGCGAATCTCATCCTTGCCGGGAAGCGAGGCGAGCTCCTTCTCGACGCGTTTCGCGTCCAAGACTTGGCCCTCGAGGAGCCCGCACTTGACGAGGAGTTTTTCGTTCCCGTCCTTCGGCTGAAGGATGTCGGTGTGCTCCTTGCGGAAGCTCTTGATCACCTTGGCGGCCGCCGAAGGATCTTCGAAGCTCCAGGCGATCGCCGTGGGTCCAGCGAGGTGCGTCGTGAACTCCTCGTTGTCGGCAAGCTCCGAACCTTCCAGTGCTTTGCGGACGACGTTGTTCTTGACGACTTTGTACACGACACCCGCGTCGCGGAAACGAGCGCGAAGGTCCGTGATCAGCTCGACGTTCACGCCACGAAAATCGACGAGAACAGTGGCGGTCGCGTTCGCGAAGCTCTCGCGTACCGAGACAGCCTGCGCTGCTTTGTCTTCTCGTGTAAGCCTCATGATTACGCCTCCACCTCTATAGTGCCGGGGTCAACCTTGATCCCGGGTCCCATCGTGGAGCTCAAGGTGATGCTACGAAGGTAGGTCCCTTTGGCGGCGGGCGGCTTGGCTTTGACGAGCGCGCCAACCAGCGACTTCACATTGCCGGCGAGCTCGGTCTCCCCAAAGGATTTCTTGCCCACCTGCGCGTGGACGATGCCCGCCTTTTCGACCCGAAACTCGACCTTGCCGGCCTTGGCTTCGCGAACGGCTTTGCTCACGTCGAAGGTCACGGTGCCGACCTTGGGGTTCGGCATGAGGCCGCGAGGACCGAGGACGCGACCGAGACGGCCAACCTGTCCCATCATGTCCGGCGTAGCGATCACGGTGTCGAAGTCGAGCCAGCCCTCGGTAATTTTGGCGACCAGGTCATCACCTCCGACGAAATCGGCGCCGGCTTCCTCCGCTTCGCTCACCTTCTCGCCCTTGGCGAAAACGAGAACGCGGTTGGTCTTTCCCGTCCCGTGGGGCAAGACGACAGCACCACGAACCATTTGGTCGGCGTGCTTTGGATCCACACCAAGTCGAACTGCAACGTCGACGGACTCGTCAAAGCCCGCGAATGCCAGTTCCTTCACGAGCGAGACGGCTTCTCTCAAAGCATAGCGCTGGCTTTTGTCGGGCAACTGTAACGCGCCCGCGCGCTTTTTTCCGGGTTTCATCGTGACTCCTTGCGGCGACTCGAAGCCGCCTACCACCAACTCAGGTCCTGGGTGGTCCAGGTGAGCGACGTCAATCGCTCTCGAGAGTTAGTCGACTAACTCGACTCCCATGGAACGCGCGGTGCCGATGATGCTCTGCATGCATGTCTCGAGCGAACCCGCGTTGGTATCTTGAAGCTTGACCTGAGCGATTTCCTTCACCTGCTGCACGGTGATCTTGCCGACCTTGTCCTTGTTTGGGCGCGCAGAGCCCGACTCCAGATTCAAAGCCTTCTTGATCAAAACGGCCGCAGGCGGCGTCTTCATGATGAAGGTGAAGGAGCGATCCTGGTAAACCGAGATCACCACGGGGATGATTAGACCCGCATCCTTTTGTGTCTTCGCGTTGAACTCCTTGCAGAACGCCATGATATTGACGCCGTGCTGACCGAGCGCAGGCCCGACTGGCGGAGAAGGGTTTGCCTTCCCTGCAGGGAGCTGAAGTTTGATCTGTCCGA
>CAMYJN010000043.1 GCA_947258625.1 uncultured Polyangiaceae bacterium
CGATTGCCGAGCAGGTGCTTTCCGGACAGCTCGAGGTGACCAAGGGCGGCGAGCTTCGTGAAACGACCGTCTTGTTCGCCGACATTCGCGGCTTCACGAGCATGAGCGAATCGCACGAACCTCGGATCGTGGTGGACGCGCTGAACGAGTACTTCGAGCGCATGGTCGAGATTGCTTTTCGTTACGAAGGGACGCTCGACAAGTTCATCGGTGACGAGATGATGGTCCTCTTTGGATCGCCGGTTGCACACGAGGACGACCCGGACCGGGCGGTTCGCGCTGCGCTCGAAATGCAAGATGCGCTCGCCGACATCAACGAGCGACATGAAGCACAAGGCCTACCGCCGTTCGAAATTGGAATCGGCATCAACACCGGGGAGGTGGTTGCCGGATACATCGGAAGCAGCCAGGCCCTCGAGTACACGGTGATCGGCGACCCGGTGAACACCGGCGCACGGCTCTGCTCGCTCGCCAAGCCGGGGCAGACCCTGCTGAGTGAAGGCACCGTCGAAAAGCTCACTGGTGGCTTCGTTTTTGAGGAGCTCCCTCGGGAGAAGGTGAAGGGCAAGGCGCAGCCGATTCGGGTCTTCGAGCTCATCGACTGCGCGGAGCCCGACTGAGCCTCTCGGAGCTTGCCGCCCCGGGCAGATATGCGAAGCACCAGGCGGATGGCCCACCTGGACTTCGAAGCGCCCCTGGTCGAGCTCGAGGAGCGGATCGCCGCTCTCAAAGCGCTGACCGACGCGGGCGCCCCTGAGGCCGAGGCGATCGACGGCGAGATCGGCGCCCTCGAGGCGCAGGCCGAGCAGCTGCAGCGCGAGCTCTACGCGGACCTCGACGTGTGGAAGAAAGTTCAGCTCAGCCGGCATCCAGACCGGCCGTACTTTCGCGATTACATCGCGCTCCTGTTCGAGGACTTCGTCGAGCTGCACGGCGACCGCACGTTCCGCGACGATCCTGCGATCATTGCTGGATTTGCTCGCTTCGAAGATGAAATCATTGCGATTGTGGGCCACCAAAAAGGCCGGACCGCGAAGGACAAGGCGCTCCGAAACTTCGGCATGGCGCACCCTGAGGGCTATCGAAAAGCGATCCGCGTCATGCAGCTCGCCGAGCAGGCCGGACGAGCGGTCTTCACGTTCATCGACACGCCTGGGGCGTATCCGGGGCTCGGTGCCGAAGAGCGCGGCCAGGCCGAGGCCATCGGCCGCTCAATCGAAGTGATGAGCGGGCTGCGGGTGCCGGTGCTCACCACGATCATCGGAGAGGGCGGCTCCGGCGGCGCCCTCGCGATCGGGGTGGCCAATCGGGTGCTGATGTTCGAGTACGCGACTTATAGCGTGATCACCCCGGAGGGCTGCGCGTCGATTCTCTGGCGGGACGGGACCCGGGTCGCGGACGCGGCGGAGCAACTCCGACTGCTCGCGAACGACGCCAAGCGCCTAGGCGTCGTCGACGAAGTGGTGCCGGAGCCGGCGGGTGGGGCCCACCGAAAGCCCGAAACGGCGGCCGAGTCGCTCCGAGAGCGCCTCAGCCATCACCTGAGCGGATTGCGGGGTCTTACCGGCGAGGAGCTGGTCTCCCAGCGATATCAGCGATTTCGGGCACTTGGGACCTGGCAGTAGGGCACGCCTTTTTTGACGTGAGTCCGCTGGCTTACCTACGATTCAGGTGCGGGATTATGCCGTGAAGACGCTCTTCGCAGTGGCCAGTGTATCGACCTTGATCGGGTGCAGCTCGGTAGGAGCGCATTCGAACACCCGAAACGCGTCCCACGAGGCGACGCGCGGCGCCGAGCTGACCGCGCTGCGGGTGCAATTCGAAGAGCAGGAGCAAGCGCTTCGAACCGTTCGCGGCCAGCTCGCCTTGGCGCGCGCCGAGGTGCAAGAGCTCAAGGGAGACAAGGGCCTCTCCTCGGAGCGCTCGACGAGCAGCGCAAGCGACGTCGGGCTGCCATGGGCGACCGACGGGGAGGGCGCGCTCGCGATGGAGCCTGTCCTTCGCATCGATGGCGAGATCGTGGACGAACGTTTGCCCACGACGGCCGACATCCCGGAGATGCCCGACTTCCTCGAGCCGCAGCCCGCCAAGGCGCCCCAGCGTAGAGAGGTCAACGTCGACGGTTACCGCCGCGCGCTGAGCTTGATTCGGGAGCAGAAATTCAACGACGCCCTGCTGGAGCTCGACGCGTTTGCCTCCGAGCACCCGAGTCATCCGTACACGGACAACGCCCTTTATTGGAGCGGCGAGATTCACTACTTGCGCCACGAGTACGATCGCGCGCTCGAATACTTCAAGCGGATCGAGAAGCTGCACGCCTGGGAGAACAAGGCTCCGGACGCGCTCTATCGGATCGGGCAAATCTATCTGAGGCGCGGTGATACTGCTCGTGCTCAGGCTTACTTCGACAAAGTTAGGGAGCAGTTCCCGAATACCGCGGCGGCGCGGTTGGCGCTGCGGGAGGACGCATCATGAAGCTGGTGGGATGGACGAGCATGGTGGCTGTGCTGATGGCGGGCACGGCAATCGCACAGGGCGTTGGGGGCCAGGAAACGGAAGAGGCAACCGTAAAGGTCCCTTCAGACGTGCCCAATACGCACACGGTCAAGGAAGGCGACACGCTCTGGGATATTACGCAGACCTACTACGGCGATCCGTACCGGTGGCCGCAGGTCTGGTCGTACAACCCCGAGATCACCAACCCGCATTGGATCTATCCGGATGCGAATGTGCGGCTTCGACCCGAGGACGGAAACGTGGTCGATCTGGCGCCGAGCGGCTTCAAGCGGGTGAACCGGTTCTCCGGCATCACGGCCCCGGCGGTCTTTCAGGCGGAATATGGATTCCTCGATGCCAACGCATTGAAGGACTCCGGTTACGTCATCGGCGGCAAGGAAGAGCACATGATGATGTCCGAATCGGACGTCTTGTACGTCCGATTCAACAAGGACGTCGAGCCAGAGATCGGCCGCATCTACACGGTCTTTCGGAAGGTGGAGCAAGTCGAACGAGAGTCATGGGAAAGAGGCGAGCTGATCCGCATCGTCGGAGCATTCACGCTCGAGGACTACGACAAGAAGCGCCAAATCGGTCACGGGCTCGTCGGCCGAGCGCTCGAGGGCGTCGAGCGAGGCTTCCGCATCGCGCCGATTGAGCGGAACTTCTACTGGGTCAGCGTCGTCCCCGCCGAGCGCTCCATGCGCGCCACGATCGTCGCAAGCCTCTATCCTCGCAAGCTCCCCTCGACCAACCAGATCGTCTTCGTGAACGTCGGCGAAGAGCAGGGCGTCGTCCTCGGGAATCGTTTCTACGTCGTGCGCCAAGGCGACGAGTGGCGCAGGAGCGCCGAAGGAAGGATCGGCCGCGAAATCGAGACGACGGTGCCCTTGCCCCCCGAGCCCAAGCACTACCCCTGGGAGGTCGTGGCGATCGGACGGGCGGTCAATGTGCAGCCCACCACGACGGCGATCCTCCTCGAGCGAGCCACCAGGGCGGTTCGCATGGGGGATCGCGCGGAATTGCGCCAAGGGGAATAGAGCCGGCGCGAAGGTCGTTGCTTCCATGCCCCGCTTTGGAGGACTATCGACCCCGTATGGCTTCAGACGGCGACCGAGACGGCACGGAGGCGCTGCGACTGCAAAACGTCGTAGAGCGCGAGCGGGCCAAGCTGCGGGCGCTTCAAGACATCAGCGCGGCGCTCGGTTCGACGCTCGACCTCGGCGAGCTGCTCGACATGATTCTCGACCGGATCTCCGAGCTCATGGAGGCCGACCGGTCGACGCTCTACCTGCTGGATGAGGAAACCGACGAGCTCTGGTCCAAGGTAGTCCAGGGAGACGAGGTCCACGAGATTCGCCTGAAACCAGGCGAGGGGCTCGCCGGAGCGGTGGCCAGCACGGGTAGGCCGCTCAACATCAAGGACGCCTATCAGGACGTCCGCTTCGACGCGGCCTGGGACCGGGAGACGGGATACCGGACCCGCTCGACCCTGTGCGTGCCGATGAAGAACCAGCACGGTCGCACCATCGGCGTCGTGCAAGTGCTCAACAAGCATGAAGGGCACTTCACCGTCGGCGACGAAGCGCTGCTGACGGCGCTCGCAAGTCACGCGGCCGTGTCGATCGAAAACTCGAAGCTGTTTCTCTCGGTGGTCGGCAAGAACATCGAGCTGCTCGATACCAAAGAGAAGCTCGAGAAAAAGATCCGCGAGCTGGACGTGCTGTTCGAGATCACCCAGGTCGCGGCAAGCGCAATGGAGCTCGACGACCTCTTGGCCGGCGTGCTCGCTCGAACGATGCGCGCCACCGATGCCGAGGCCGCATCCATTCTGCTCGCGGATGAATACACCGGAGACCTCACCTTCCGCGCGGCCGTCGGAGGCGAGCCGGACCGCGTCAAGAAGATGAAGATCAAAGCAGGCCAGGGGATCTCGGGCTGGGTCGCTGAGAACGGGCGGCCTCAAATCGTCAACGAGGCGGAAGCCGATCCACGACACTCGACGCACATCTCGGACGAGGTCGGCTATCATCCGAAGTCGGTTCTCTGCGTTCCCCTGCGATGGGACGACGGCTCTGGAGCTTTGCAGCTCCTCAACAAGTCCGGCGGCCGGGCCCCATTCATCGACGACGACCTCAAGATGGCCACGGTCATCGCCGGACATCTATCGACTGCGATCGCCCAGGCACAGTCGCGCGCGCAGAAGGCCCGCCAGGAGCGCCTGACCACGCTCGGCCGCTTCCTTTCGAGCATGCTCCATGATTTGAAGACCCCCCTGACGGTCATCTCCGGCTACACGCAGATGCTCGTCCAAGAGGGCGACGAAGATGAGCGCCGAGCGCTCGCCGCTTCGGTCCGGCGCCAGGTCCAGCTCCTGACGACCATGATGGGCGAGACCCTGGCATTCGCGAAAGGCGAGCGGCGGATTTTGATCCGTCGGGTCTACCTTCACGCCTTTTTCGAAGACCTCGCCGAACAACTCAAGCCCGAGCTTGCTGAACGTGGCATCCGCCTCGAGCTCGCCCTTGGCGACCGTGGCGTGGCCCACTTCGACGAGGAAAAAATGCAGCGTGTCTTTCACAACCTCGCCCGCAACGCAGCCGAAGCCATCGGCGACCAGGGCGGTGTCTGCCGCCTCGAAGTCGACCGCTCCGAAAGCGGCGACCTCGTCTTGACCTTCGCCGATGACGGCCCGGGCGTATCCGAAGAGATTCGCGAGCGGCTGTTCGAGTCGTTCACGACGCACGGCAAAAAGGGCGGCACCGGTTTGGGTCTCGCCATCGTGCAGAGCATCGTGGAGGACCACGGTGGGAGCGTGACGGTGGATAGCGAGCCCGGACGAACCGCGTTTTCAATCGTGCTGCCTCAGCCACAGCCGAGGAGCAGCGCGCGACCGGCGGCAGCGGAGTGAGCCGGGGCGCGGAAAAACGCTCGACGCGGGACTGCGTCGAACGGCTCAGCTTGCAGATCGGGTCGGTTGCACTTGAGGGCTCGGACCCGGCAAGCTGAGCCTCGGCGCGCGCGCCAATCTGCGCTGGTTGCTCTCTTGCAGATTGTCACTTGCGACGTCGACTCCGCCCCACATCGCGCCTTTTTCCGCACCCCTCCATCCATATCCATGTGCGTAAGATGACGGCACCTGAGCACCCCCCAATAGGACAGCAGGCGGCAGCGCGAGCCCAAGCCGGACCTTGCGCGGATCAATCAGGTGCTACGCGAAGTCGCGCTCCATCCGCTCCTCGTCCTCCTTGCAGCGGATGCAGAGCTCGGTTTCGGGGCGCGCTTCGAGGCGCTTGATGCTGATCGGCTCTTCGCAATCCTCGCAGATGCCAAAGTTGCCTTCATCGAGCTTTTTGAGGGCCTTTTCTATTTTCTGAAGGAAGACCCGCTCACGGCCCCGAAGGCGAAAAGTGAAGGACTGCATGTATTCGCTCGAGGCGAGGTCCATTTCGTCGGGGAGCTCGGACGCGTCGAGGGTCATGTCCTGGTCCATCGTTTCGCGCGCGCGGCGGATGACGGCATCCCGCTTCTCTTCTAGGTTGGCCCGAAATCTCTTCAGCTCGCTCTTCTTCATACTACCGACCCCCCTGTGAGGGAGCGCGATAATAGTGACGGCGGTGGCCTAGTCAAGAAGCGAACCGACAAGCCCCTGGAATCACGCAGGAAAGAGCTAGGCGAGTCCGTCGAATGGGGAGCGTCGGGACCTCAGCCCAGGGCCCCAGAGGACTGCCTCGACCTGCTCGCCGGCAGCTAGCTCAGCCTTGTCAGAGGGCAGGATGACCAGGGCGTTGACGCCCACGAAAGAGGGCAGGGAGCCCGAGCCCTGGCGGTCGTGGAGCGCCACGACGATTTCGTTGCCCTCGCGGATGGCCGTCGCCCGCGCGATTTCGACGCGGCCGGGACGCCGACGATAGGAATCGCGGAGCCGTGCGAGGACCGGCTGCGGGTGCGGCCGCCGGTCGCCGAGCATCTTCCGAAGGCAGGGCGCGACCAGAATCTCGAAGGTGACCATTGCGCTGATTGGATTGCCCGGGAGGCCGATCACCGGCTTGCCCTGGAATTGGGCAAAGGCCAGGGGCTTGCCGGGCTTGATACGGACTTTCCAGAACCCGGGCGCGATCCCTACGTTCACGAAGGCCTCGTGAACGAAGTCGTAGGCGCCCACCGACACACCGCCCATGGTGATGACGACGTCGGATTCGAGCGCCTTTCGGAGCGCGGCTTCGATCGCGGGGAGGCTATCGGGCGCAGCGGGGAGGGGCACTGGAACGACGCCCAGCGCGCGTATCATTTCGGTCAGGACGTAGACGTTGGAGTTGACGATCGCGCCCGGCCCGAGGTCTTCGCCAAGCGCGCGCAGCTCGTCGCCGGTCGAGAGCAGAGCAACCTCAGGTCGTCGATAGACCTGAACGCGATCGATGTTCTGACTCGCGAGGAGCCCGATTTCGCCCGGCCATAGACGGTCACCTGGATGCAGAAGCACTGCGCCGCACGACACGTCGCTGCCCTGGGCGCGCACGTGCTTCGATTCGGGCGACGCTTCGCGAATCCGCACGCGGTCCCCGACGCGCGCCGTATCCTCTTGAATGACGACCGCGTCAGCGCCCGCTGGCATCGGGGCGCCAGTGAAAATGCGGCAGGCGGCGCCCGGCTCCAGCGGCCCCGCAAGAGGTGCCCCGGCACGGGATTCGCCACGAACCGGAAGCTCCACGGCGTGGCCCGCACGTGCCGACTCGACGTCGCTCGCGCGAACGGCATATCCGTCCATCGCGCTGTTGTCGAAGGGCGGCGAATCGAATTGAGCCCGAAGCTCGCGCGATAGATAGCGCCCGGAGGCTTCGGTGAGATGCACCTCTTCCTCCCCCAGCGGCGCGAACGCTGGCAGCATCGAAGCGAGAGCCTCTGCGATCGATCGCATCCGACGGCGAGCCTAGCACGACTTGGATCTGCGATTGACTAGCTCGGGCAAACGCGGTTGCGGCCGGCGCGCTTTGCCTCGTAGAGCTGCATATCGGCTGCGCGAACGAATTCGTACGCGCGCCAGCCCGGCTGAAGCTGCGCGACACCGCAGGAAACCGTGACATCGATGTACTCGTCCTCGAAGACGAACGTCTCGTCGTCGATCATCTGCCGAAGCTGGTCGGCGATTCGAACGCCCCCATCGAGATCGGTCTCCGGCAAAATGATCGCGATCTCCTCACCACCGTATCGCGCGATGACGTCATCGGGTCGGATGCGGCTCTTCGCAAGCTGCGCGACTTCCTTCAGGACGTAGTCCCCGGCAAGATGCCCGAACTCGTCGTTGACCAGCTTGAAGTGGTCGATGTCGCAAATCACGATGCTCAGTGGGCGGCCGTGCCGGGTCGCGCGCGAGAGCTCTCGATCGAGCTGCTCGACGAGGTAGCGCTTGTTGTGGATGCCCGTGAGGCCATCCATGATCGTCATCCTGTAAATCGTCTCGTGGTACTGCGACTCGAGATCGGCGCCGCTCAGGAACTTCAAAATCGTATCGCCAATTTTGATCTGATCGCCTCGACGGAGCTGGCACTCCTGTACGAGCTCGTCGTTGACGTAGGTTCCATTGGTCGAATGCCTGTCGATCAGGTAGTAGCCTCCGGTCCGGATTTCGATGCCGGCATGGCGCCTCGAGATGCTGTCGCTGTTGAGGATGACGGTGTTGTCGACGCCGCGACCGATGCTGACCTCGCCGTCGACGAGGGAAAATCGTTTTCCGAGTTGCTTGCTACTCGGCGCATAGATCACGACGAGGCAGTCCTGGCCTGCTCCCGCCGTGATATGAGGCTCCGAAAAGGGGGCAACCCTCGTCTTGATCTCGCTGTCCACGGGTCTCTCCTCAGGGTAGAGAGGGCCGAATCGGGCGTCAATGTCGCCTAATGAAGGTCATGTTGCGCTGATTGATCCCAACGTGCGCCAGGACCGGACCCCAGAGCACGCCCGTCAGCTCGAAGATCGAACCAAAGAGGAGCCCCATGACGAACGCCCAGAACGTCCACGCCAAAAAGACCCTCTTGGGCCCCACGTGGAGTGCGCCGAAAATCACCGAGGTGAGAAGCAGGCCCAAGACGGGCTGAAGCGCGCCGCGAAAGAAAAGCTCCTCGCTCAGGCCAGAGGCGACGGCGAGCAGGGTGATCTCGGTGGACGAGAGTGGGGAGATGATCTCTTTGAGCTCTGCGTGAAGCGCACGGGCCCAGGCCGTTCGTTTGACCAGTGCGGGGGTCACGGCGACGACGACGAGCGCCAAAGCGAAGCCGAGCGCAAGAGAAAGCCCGAGGCGAACCGGGTACGATTCCGAGAGCCAGGACGCGTCGAGCGACCACGCGAGCCGATTGCCGTCGAGCCAGGCCCAGGCCAGCGCAACGAGGGCCAGTGGAATGTAGACGATCAGCGCGAGCTTGGTGATCGGAGTTGGCGATGGCAAGGTCGAGCGGGATGTATCAAAGTGCTCTCTACACCGCAATGCAAGCGAGACAGTCAGTTGACAAAAAAGCGCGGGGCGGAGTACTAGCCATGGCCATACGCGCATGACCGAGCTGTCTGGCGAAGACGTCGCGAAGGTCCTCGTGGTCGACGACGAGGAAGTGATTCGGGAGATCCTCGCGGACTTCCTGACGATGGAGGGCTTCTACGTTCGCACCGCGGAGGACGGAAGCGGAGCGCTGGTCGAGCTTTCGCGAGACCGATTCGACCTGGTCCTGAGCGACTTGAAGATGCCGAACATGGGCGGCCTCGAGCTGCTCGGCGCCATTCGTAAGCACACGCCTCACGTCGTGACGATCATCATGACCGGCTTCGGCACGGTCGAAACCGCCATCGAAGCGATGAAGCAGGGCGCCTACGACTACGTCCTCAAGCCCTTCAAGGTCGAAGAGGTCGTCCACACGATCCGGCGCGGGCTCGAAAAGCAGCGACTCCAAGCGGAGAACTTTCGCCTGAAGGAGGCGCTCTCGCTCTACAAAGTGAGCGAAGCGATTGCGGCAAGCCTTTCACTCGAGCAGGTGGTGCACACCCTGACGCGCGCCGCCATCGACGAGGTGGACTCCGACGTCGTGACCGTGATTCTGAGCGACGGCGCGGGGAGCTTCTACCGGCGCAATACGGAGCTCAACCCAAACTTCCGCTTACGACGCGAGCCCGACGCCGTGAGCACCGAGGCGCTGAACGAACACTTCAATCATGCACCCGCGCTCCTCGAGCACGGCGAGCGGTGCTTGCGGTTCTTCGAAACGCCCGGGGAGGACCCGTCGCCGTACTCCCTCGCGGTGGCCCAGTTGACCGCGCGCGCGGATACGATTGGTTTTCTATGCGCGCTCAGCTACACCAGGGGCAAGCGTTTCGACGAAGGCCAACGAAAGCTGCTGCACGCCACGGCCGACCGGGCCTCTGCGGCCATCGAGAACGCCCGGCTCTATGAGGATCTTCAAGCCACGTTCAAACAGACGATTCGCGGGCTCGCGAGCGCAATCGACAAAATGGACCGCTACACGGCGGGCCACTCGGCGCGGGTCGCGGCCTACGCGCAGATTCTCGCGATCAAGCTGGGCCTGAGCGACGCCGACATCGAAATCGTCCGCCAGTCGGCTCTGATGCACGACATCGGAAAGATCGGCTGCGTGATGAACCTCAACAAGCCCGGCAGGCTCTCGCAGCAGGAATACGAGATCTTCAAGCAGCACCCCGAGCACGGGCGTGACATTTTGCAGC
>CAMYJN010000044.1 GCA_947258625.1 uncultured Polyangiaceae bacterium
ATGACCGACGCATCAGACGACGCCAACCCCAAACCATCGGTCCTTCTGGTCGATGATGACGAGCGGCTCCGATCGCGAATGGCTCGAGCGTTCGAGCAGCGCGGCTACGAGGCCGAGCAGGCCGATGGTTACGACGGAGCTGTCGCAGTAGCCAAGCTGGAAAGCACCGAGTACGCCGTCGTCGATCTGCGAATGCCCGGGAAGTCCGGCTTGGAGCTGGTGCGCGAGCTCCACCGAATCGACCCGGCGACCAAAATCGTCGTGCTAACGGGCTACGGAAGCATCGCCACCGCGCTCGAGGCGGTTCGGTTCGGCGCGACGCACTACCTGACCAAGCCGGCCGATGTCGACGAGGTGATCGAGGCGTTTGGGCGGAGCGACGTCCCGACGGAGCCCGAAGCCGTGCGGACCGGAAGCGAGGCCCCGGAGACGCCGTCCCTCGCACGGGTCGAATGGGAGCACATCCAGCGAGTGCTGACCGACTGCGGGGGCAACATCACCAAGGCCTCGGAAAGACTCGGCATTCACCGGCGCTCTCTTCAACGAAAACTTTCGAAATTCCCGACGAGCCGCTGAGCCGCTGCGCCGCTGCGACGATTTGCCACGTACAAGCCAGGTCTCTCCATCCCTAAGATGCGGGCGGTGAGGGTTTGTTGGGTGATCGCGGCGCTGCTCGCGCCGTTTCCGATTGCGGCGGGAGCTTCTGCGTGCGGAACCTGCGGCGTCGGCGATCCGACCCTGACCATCGTGGGCTTCGAGCAACCGAGAAGTCAGCGGGTGCGAACCTCGGCGACGGTTCGCCATCGAAACGATCGAATCGGCGAAGCACAGGTCGACGAGCTCAGGCTTGCGGAGCAGCGCATGGAGCTCGCAGGTGCGTACTCGCCAAGCGATCGATGGACTCTGTCTCTGATGATGCCGCTGGTGCACCGACTAGTGAGCGCAGTCAATCTTGCGGAAGCCGACATCTGGGCACCGGGAGATTTGGAGTTTCGGGCACGGGCTGTGATCTGGCGCGACCGCAAGTTTGCGCCGCGGCACTTGGTCAGCCTGATCGGCGGACTCGAGTTCCCCACGAGCTCGATCGAGCGCGACGCGGAAGGCGTCCCGCTTCCGCTCGAATTTCAGGCGGGCACGGGGTCTTGGGACCCGATTGCAGGCGCCTCGTACACGATGTTTTCCGATCCCTGGTCGCTCTATGTTTCGTCGATCGGGATCTTTCCGACCAAGGGAACGGCGGATACGAAGGTTGGCCTGAGCTTCAGGCAAACCGCGCTTGGACAGTTTCAGCCCTGGCGCTTTCTCGCCTTTCAGCTGGGAGTCGAGTTCCGAATCGACCGGCCGGGCTACATCTCCGGCCTTCGCGACCCGAACACCGGCGGTCACATCACCTACGGAACGTTTGGCTTGGTCGGATTGCCGCACGATAAAGTTCTGCTGCATTTCACCGCGGCGGTGCCGATGATTCAGCGGCTCGACGGAAGCCACGTCGAAGGTCTCGCGATCACCGCAGGGCTGGTCTATGAGATTTAGTCTGGCGATCGCAGCCATGCTCCTTAGCATGGCGCTGCTGCCGAACTGCATGCGGGTGACCGACGGCATCGAGGTCGACGTCGCCTACCAGCCGGCCGCGACGCCGGCTGCGGTTCGCACCGACCTCGGCTACCGGGTGCGGCTCGAGCGGGCAATGATCGCTGTTGGCAGGGTCGAGCTGATCCGTTGCGACAATTTTGTCCTGGATCTCTGGAAACTCGTCACAGCTGCGAAGGCGAAAGCCCACGAATTCTCGTCACCGACGAGCCTGGGCGTCCCGCTGGTGATCGATCTCATGGAAAGCGCAGGAGTTCCGCTCTTTGCCGGAACCTTGCGGCCACCTCCAGGGCGCTACTGCGGGATTCGCGTCATCGGGATGCCCGCTGACCAGGACGCGGAGGGATTGACCGACGAAAACCTCGATATGATGCAGAACAGCGTCGTCATCGCGGGCCGGGTCGAGGACGAGGCAGGCGAGGACCAGGCCGCTCTCCTCGCCGATATCTGGGAGATCCTCCCTTGCGAGATGCGATTCGACCGTCCGCTCGTGTTCGACGGCCCGGTCGTCGAGAGCGTCTCCATCCAAATCGACCACACCAAGTGGTTCGATGGCATCGATTTTGCACTGCAAGACTCAGCTGCAGTGCAACAACAGATCACCGAAAACGTACGGTCGTCGTTGCAGGCTGTCCTTCCTGACTGGGAAGACGGGCGCTAGACACCGCGGAGTAGTAATTAGATGAAGAAAGTGAAAGTTTTCTTGTTGGGCCTCGCGTTTGCTGGTTTCGGCTGTGACAGCGCCAGCACAGGTGGCGGCGGCGTAGGCACGCAGGATGTGACCATCCGCTTTGCCGCTATGGTTGGCGAGGCGGAGTTCGTCTGTGGGGACACCTATGGGGGCCTCGGTGCAGACGACGCCTCGCTGGTGCTCAGTGACTTTCGCTTCTACGTGCAAGAAGTCGAAATGAAGAACGCGACGGGTGTGTGGGTTCCGGTGGAACTCGCTGAGAACAAGTTCCAGACCGGCGGCGTCGCTTTGCTCGACTTCGAGGACTGCGCCTCGATGGGCAACGAGGACCTCAATGAGCTGGTGACGGGTTCTTTGCTGGCGGGGGAGTACGACGGCCTTCGCTTCAAGATGGGCGTGCCTTTCGAAATGAATCACGTGAACCATTCCACCGCGTCCAGCCCCTTGAATATCACGGCCCTCTTCTGGAACTGGCTGGGCGGCTACAAATTCCTCCGAATCGACTCGGGGCAGTTCAGCGGGACCGACTGGCGCATGCACCTCGGCAGCACCGGCTGCGAAGGCGATCCGATGGTGGGTGGCGTCACCTCTTGCGCCAATGGCAACCGAGTCGAGGTGGAGTTCGATGCATTCGATGCGAGCACAGGCACCGTAGTCGCCGACTACGCGGCTCTGGTTGAAGGCGCGGCGCTCGACGTCAGCGAGTCCAACCCCGAAGAGGGTGACGACCCCGGCTGCATGGCTAAGCCAGCCGATGCGGATTGCGCACCGCTCTTCGAAAACCTCGGCCTGTCGTTCGCCGGTTCGACTCCCGGGCCGCAGCAGTTTTTCTCAGCCGAGTGAGCTTTTTTGCTCGGACCGATAGTACGACTCCGTCACACCCCAACATGAAACACCTCTCCCACACGCTTATCTTATTGCCATTGCTCCTATGGGCCGGATGCGGTGACAGCGACACCGCATCCGCGTCCGGGGCATGGGTCTGGAACCTTCCGGACACCGTGCCCCCGCCGCGCGTTCCCGAGGACAACCCGATGTCCGAGGCCAAGGTCGAGCTCGGGCGTTTTCTGTTCTACGACACGAAGCTTTCGGGGAACCAGACCCAGAGCTGCGGAACCTGTCATCTGCAGGAGCTCGCCTTCACCGATGGGCTGGCCCAAGCGGAAGGCTCGACGGGCGAGATTCATCCGCGCAGCTCTATGAGCGTGGCCAACGCGGGCTACGCAGCATCGCTCACCTGGGCAAACCCGGCGGTGGTGCGACTCGAAGAGCAAGCCCTGGTGCCGATGTTTGGTGAGGATCCGGTCGAGCTCGGGATGGCCAACATGGAAGAGGAGCTCCTTCGCCGGCTGCGCGAGGACGCGCAGTATCCGGCGATGTTCGCCGACGCGTTTCCAAACCAGGCCGATCCGATCAATCTCGACAGCATCACGAAGTCGATCGCCTCGTTTCAGCGGGCGCTGACCAGCTTCAACTCGAAGCACGACCGTGGCTCGAGCGCGCTGACCTTGTCCGAGCAACGTGGCAAGGCACTGTTTTTCGGCGGCACGACCGCGGCAGGCGTGCCGGATGCCTTGGAGTGCTTTCATTGTCACGGAGGCTTCCTGCTCTCCCAGGCGGTCGATCACGACGGTAGCGAATTCAATCAACAGACCTTCATCAACAACGGCCTGTACAACCTCGACGCGGACGGGAGCTACCCCGAAGGCAATCAGGGGCTCTTCGACATCACGAACGACCCAGCCGACAAGGGAAAATTCAAGCCCCCGAGCCTTCGCAACATCGCAGTGACCGCCCCCTACATGCACGATGGCTCGATCGCCACGCTCGAAGAGGTGGTGGATCACTATGCGCGTGGCGGCCGCTTGATCGAAAGCGGACCCAACGCGGGCGACGGCTTCGACAACCCCAACAAGAGCAGCTTCCTGAACGGTTTCGATATCACCGAGCAAGAAAAACAGGACCTGATCGCCTTCCTTCGCACGCTGACCGACGAGGAGTTGTTGACCAACCCGGCGTTCAGCGACCCGTTCGCACAATGATCTAGACCAGCAGTCGCGGCTCGCGTTTGAGTGTGACGCCAAAACGATCAAATACACGCGCACGGATCTCGTCGGCAAACGCGAGCAGCTCGGCGGTGGTGCCGCCGCCGTGGTGGACGAGCGCCAGGGCATGCTTGCTCGAGACGCCGATCGCGCCGCGCCGGGTACCCTTCGCGACTCCGGCCTTTTCGATGAGCCATCCAGCCGCGAGCTTAACCTGGGCGCCCTGGGTGGGGTAGCGCGGAACTTCGTCGACAGCGCTCACGAGCTTCTCGTCGATCGCCTGCTCGACCAGGCGGTCGGCATCCGCGAGGGCGACGACCGGATTCAGGAAGAAGGACCCGGCGCTTCGGCGGTTCGGATCGCCGGGTTCGATCAGCATGGACTTCTGGCGGCGAAGGGCACGCACGGTGCGCCGGATCTCGGCAAGCGTGGCGCCCGGGACGACGTTCTTTTCGAGCTCCGCGTAACGAACCGTTCCCGGGCCGTTGGGGCGCAGGGCAAAGTCGACTGCAGATACGACGAAGCGACCTGGATCCCGTTTGAACAAGCTATCGCGATACCCGAAGCCGCAGTCCTCCGGGGCGAGCTCGTCGAACGCCAGGGTGTCGCGGCGAAGCACACGGACCCGTGCGATCACCTCGGCGACCTCCACCCCGTAGGCTCCGACATTCTGAATTGGCGTCGCTCCGGTGGACCCGGGTATCCCCGAGAGGCATTCGAGCCCTGCCCAGCCGCGAGCGACCGCGCCTTCCACGACCTTTTCCCAAGCGACTCCGGCCCCAGCGCTCACCGTTCCGCCCTCGCGAAAATCGAGCGCGTCGATCGCCATTTGAATGACCAACCCTTCGTAACCCTCGTCGGGCACGATGAGGTTCGAGCCGCCAGCCAAGATCGCAGAGGGGATCTCTCGATCGGCCGACCAACGAAGCGCCTCGACCAGAGTGGTTTCATCGCCGGCGCGAACGAAATACTTCGCGGGCCCACCGAGCTCCAAGCTGGTCAGCGGAGCCAGCGAAACGTCCCGTTCAATCTCGAGCGTCGTCATCGAATGGTCATCTGGTCTTGATCTAGGCCGCTGAGATTCTTTCGAGGCCGGCCATGTACGGGCGCAACGCTTCGGGAATGAGCACGCTGCCGTCGGCTTGTTGATTCTGCTCCAGAATGGCGACCAGCGTCCGGCCGATTGCAAGGCCCGAGCCGTTGAGTGTGTGAAGGAAGCGGGGCTTGGTTTTTTCTTCGGGCCGAAACCTCGCCTGCATTCTCCGCGCCTGGAAGTCTCCAAACCAAGAACAGCTCGAAATCTCTCGGTAGGTGTTCTGCGCGGGCAGCCACACCTCCAGGTCGTAGGATTTCTGCGCTGCAAACCCCATGTCTCCAGCGCAGAGCTGCACGACGCGATGGTGGAGGCCGATCTTTTGCAGGATCGACTCGGCGTGATGGGTGAGCACATCGAGCTCCGCCTCGCCTCGTTCTGGATGACAAAACCGGACCAGCTCGACCTTGTCGAACTGATGAACCCGAATCATGCCGCGTGTGTCTTTGCCGTAGCTCCCCGCCTCGCTTCGAAAGCAGGCGGTGTATCCGGTGTATGCGATCGGCAAGTCGGCTCCAGAGAGAATCTCGTCTGCGTGGAGATTGGTGAGCGGGACTTCGGCGGTCGGCACGAGATAAAGGTCGTGCCCCTGCGCCTCGGCCTGCGCTTCCCATTCCTCGTCTTTGGCCATGCGGAACGCGTCTTTGGCGAACTTTGGAAGCTGGCCGGTGCCGCGCATGGCGCTGTCTTTGACGAGCACCGGCGGCCACACTTCTTCGTATCCATGTTCGGTGCTGTGAACGTCGAGCATGAACTGCATCAACGCGCGGTTGAGGCGAGCGCCGAGGCCCTTGAGCACGACGAAACGCGAGCCGCTGATCTTGGCGGCACGCTCGAAGTCGAGGATGTCGAGCCTGGTGCCGATCTCGACGTGATCCACGACGTCGAAGCCAAAGGCCGGCCTGTCACCCCAGACCCGGAGCTCGACGTTTTCGTTTTCGCTGAGGCCGTCAGGCGTGCTGACATGAGGAAGGTTCGGAAGGTTGAGCAAGATCGATTCGAGCTCGGCCTCGACTTCGCCTTGCCGGGATTCGCCCCGTTTGATTTGGTCGCCGAGGCTGCGGAGCTGCTCGCGCTTCGCCTGAAACTCGTCGGACTTCTTGTCGGCGACCTTTGCCATGGCCTGGCTTGCTTCGTTCCGCTCTTGTCGCAGCGCCTCAACCCCGGTGATGACCGCTCGCCGCTCTTCGGCGAGGGCCCCGAGTCGATCCAGCAGCTCCGCATCGGCGAAACCTCGGCGCGTCAGGGCCGCCTTCACCTCTGGCAGATTCTCGCTCACATGGCGCAGGTCGAGCATGGGAGCGGGTCTACAACAGGAGCCCCGCGAGCACCAGTCGCGTACTTTTTGGCTAGGCGTGGAAATGCACCTAAGTTGGAGCCGTGAGCGAGACGGGCAAGCTCGGCCGGTTGGGGGTGATCGGCGACGTCCACTGCGAGGCTGAAACGCTAGAGCGCGTGCTCGATGCGCTTGGCTCGATGAGCCTCGAAGCGATTCTCTGCGTCGGTGATTTGGTCGACGGTCACGGCGATGCGGATACGACCCTCGGCTTGCTGGAGGCGCGAGGCGTCCAATGCGTCGCTGGCAATCACGAACGCTGGTTGCTGTCCGGCGAGCAGCGCTCTCTCGAGAACGCCACGCTCGAGATCAGCGACGCCTCACGCGCATTCATCGAAGCGCTCCCGCGAACGCGCCGGTACTCCACCCCGGCGGGGGAAGCACTGCTCTGCCACGGCGTCGGCGAAGACGATGAAGCCTGGCTTCTGCCCGACACTCGAGGATATGCCCTACAAGACATGCCAACGCTTCGGGAGCTGATGCTCGATGGCGAGGTTCAGTTCATGATCGGCGGGCACACCCACCACAGAATGGTCCGCGTGTTTCCCGGGCTCACGGTGGTCAATGCCGGAACGATCTACCGCAAGGACGAGCAGTCGTTCACAGTTCTCGATTTCGTCGCGATGCGCGCGTCGGTTTATTCGGCAGCGGAGGCGACGACTGGTGCGCTCATCGAAGAGGTCGCGCTACCGATGCCGGCACCCTTCGAGTAGAGCTGCGCCCCGCTGATCTTAGCGGGCTTGACGCCAGAGCTCCGCCAGCGACGGCATCGTCCCGGTGAGCAGGAACCCGACTCGGAACAGCCGGGCCCCCACTCGAATCGACAGCCATGTCGAGATCAACAAGACCAGCATCGAGCCAATGACTTCCCACCACGCGATCCCCGAGGCGTCCACCGAGAGGCGGATGATCACGGTGAGGGGCGATGTGAACGGGATCCACGTCATCGCTTGACCAAGGATCCCATTGGGCTCTTCGAGAAGGATCAGGAGAACCATCAGCGGGAGGATCGCCAGCATCGCCCAGCCCAGGGTGAGCTTCTGACTTTCGGCCGCGTTGGCGCCCAGCGCCGCGGTCGCGAGCATCAAGCTCCCGAGGAACAGATAGCCCAAGATAAACAAGAGCGGGGCCACCGCCAACGCGCCCCAAGGGATCGACACGAACGACGCAAACGCAGCCGAAGCCGTGATCGCGACGACGACGACCATCGACGACCAGACCGCGAATTGAATGAGGCCCGCGGTGCCGAGACCAAAGAGCTTGCCAGCCAGAATTTCCTCCGGCGTCACCGACGAGAGCAGAACTTCGACGATCTTGCTCTCCTTGTCGGTCGAAACGGTCTGCACGAGATAGCCAGAAGCGCTTAGCAGCGCCGTCAGCAAGAGAATTCCCAAGAAGAGGGGAATCGTCGTGCGCACCAGGAGGTTGAGGGCTTCGTCGAGGGCGACCACTTCTTCGCCTTCAGGGCCGAGCCGGCTGCGCACGAACTGGGCCGGCGATATCACCCGCTGATGCAAGTCGCCGTCGAGGCGCCCTTCGATGAGCGACTTTCGCAAGAGCTTTCGAAGCAAGGGCTCGATCGAGGTCCCCCGCATGCTCAAGAGCGGGGTCTTTTCCGACTCGATGGCAAGCACCTTTCCTGTCGTGAGGTAGTCGTGTTCGATGACGTACATCGCGCGAAGGGCACCCGAGGCAAGAGCTCTGCGGGCCGCGTCGCGATTCTCGTAGAGGAGCACCTCATCGGCCTTGTCATTCGCCTGCCAGCGCAGCTCGCCGTCTCCTTCGACGAACGACGAACGATCGACGACCTTGGCTTCGTCGACCAAGCCGAACTGCGAGCTCTCTGCCGCGCGCTGCGAAAGGAAGTACGTCTGCACGCCGAGGACCGTGCCCGAGACCGCAGCCAGGAATAGAGGCAAACCAAACGTCGTGAGCAAATACGACCAGCGTTTGACGACCGAAAGAAACTCGAATCGCGCCACGGCGGCAATGCGTTGGATGCGCATATCTCAGCGACCTCCACTCACCAGATGGACGAAAATCTCATCCATGCGCGCCACGAGCGGTTCGTAGCGATCGACCAGCACCCCGCTTCGGACGAGATCGTTCAAGTACCCCGCAGGAGTGGCGCTCGAGGGCAGCTCCACATGCCAGCACCCTGCCTCGCGCCGAGTGGCCTCCACGCCGAGTGCGACGAGGTCCATCGCCGTCCAGACCATGACCTCGTGCGGTGAGTACCGACGGCGAATCTCGTCGAGCTGGCCGTACACCACCAGGTTGCCGCAATGAATGAGGGCGACGCGGTCGCAGAGCGCCTCGACCTGGTGCATCATGTGGGTCGACAAGACCGTCGTTCGACCCCTTCGCCGACGCTCTTCGATCAGCTCGGTGACGAGGGCGACGTTGACCGGATCCAGGCCTGAAAATGGTTCGTCCAGGACGCAGAGCTCGGGATCGTTCATGAGGCAGGCGGCGATCTGAACCTTCTGGGTCATGCCTTTCGAAAGACTTTCGACTCGCTGGTCCGCAACCTCGCTGAGGCCGACGCGTTCGAGCCAATGGTCCCCGGCGTCACGGGCTGCCGCACGCTTCATCCCCTTGAGTCGTCCCAAATACGCGAGAAGCTCACGCACCTTGGCGCGACGATACAGGCCGCGCTCCTCGGGAAGGTAGGCTGTGCAATCGAGGGTCTGCGGAGTCGGCGCGGCGCCAAAGAGCGACACTTCGCCCTCATCGGCACGAAGAATGTCGAGCCCGATTCGAATCAGGGTCGTCTTTCCGGCACCGTTCGGTCCGAGGAGGCCGAAGACCTCTCCTGTGCCCACTTCGAGCGACACCCTGTCGAGCGCAGTGCGCCCTCCAAAACGCTTGGACACGCCCCGATACGCGAGAACTCCCACCGAGGAAGTGTATCGGTTGGAGGGCCTGGGGGGCTAATCCGCTGCAGGCTGAGCGACGGGACTCTCTGCAGCCCGATCTCTAGGAGAGCGCCGCAGCCAAGAGCTTCTTCGTCAATGTCGAAACCCCGACGCGCCCTAGTTCGTGGTTGCGGAAAAGCCGCCGCCTCTCGGAGGTCTCGGCCTTTGCTCCCGTCGCCCGGAAGACGTCGATCTGCATTCGACGATGCGTCAGCACGTGGTCCAGCTCTCCAACCGATTCCCGGGTGAGGCTTGCTGAGATCCCCGCGTCCCGAAGCGCTCGTCGCGCGTCGCTCGAATCAAAACTGCTTCTCGAGATCATCGGCAGGCCCCAGAGCCCCGCAAACAGGCTCTGCTCGCTTCGGAGGAGCCAGACGCGCTGCTCTGACCGGCGGCCCTGCGTCGCCACCACGGCGGCTAGCTTCACCTGGCTCGGGGCTTTTTTCGGACGCGGAACGGGGAGCTCGTCGACTTCGCCGTGTGCGCGTGCCTCGCAGTCATCGGCAACGGGGCAGGACTCGCAGCTCGGTTGCTTGGGAGTGCA
>CAMYJN010000045.1 GCA_947258625.1 uncultured Polyangiaceae bacterium
CGGCAGTTACCTCTTCGACAAGATTCTGGGGACGATTGGCATCTGTGGCTCTCGAATGCCGCTCTTGAGCATCCTCCCGGACAGCGACGTCGAGGTGATCCGAGAGTGGATCATCGAGTTGGGCGGTTCCGGACAAGCAGCGCTAGACGGGGGATAGTCGATGCGAATCTTGCGCTTCGGCGCGGTGACATTGTTGTTGAGCTTGTGTTCCTCGGCCGGCCTTGCCTCCGCCGATGACGGCCCGGTCGCTTTGCTGCCGTTCCAGGGCGCGCAGGCCGCCAAGGTCCGTCAGAATGTGCAGAAGGGTTTGGCTGCGGCCGACGTTGATCTCGTTCCCCTGAAACGAGTCACGGCCGTCGTAAAGAGCACCAAGGGCTATGCGAAGCAGGCGGCGAAACTCGACGCCGGCACGCTGGTGAGAACGCGGGTACGGCGGGTCGAAGGCCGTTGGGTGGGAGACACCGACGTGCGAAACGCCAAAGGGCAACGGGTCGAGAAGTTTCGAAACACCTCGTCGAGCTTGACGCGGCTTTCCAATCGCATCGTCGCTGGGCTGATGAAATCCGGACGGATGCCGGTTGCAGGCGTTGCTGGGGCCGCTGCTGCAGCTCCGAAGGCGGAACCCGAAGCGCCACCAGCCCCGACCCAGCCCAGGCTCGTCGTCAGGCCCTTCACCGGCGCGCAGGCCGCGAAAATTCGGGGCGCTGCGGTCCGCGGGCTTCGGTCGGAACCGGTGGAATTGTTTCCCAACAAGCGGTTCGCCGCGAAAGCGAAGAGCATGGGGGTGAATCTCAAGTCGGACGGCGGGCACGTCGCTCCGGCTTCGGCTCTTGCGGTCAGCGGTCTCATCGACGGGGACGTGCTTTACGAGGACCGGGTTTGGTCGGCCTACGTCCGATTGATCGACGGCGACAGCGCCGAAGTCATCAGTCAGCACTACTACGATGCCAGCACCTCGGCGGCCCTGGCGAAGTCCGTACAAACGAATATCGGGTCTGATTTTCGCAAGGACATCAGAAAGCTCGGTGTAGCCGTTCCCGGTGCTGCGGTGGCCGCACCCATCGCTGTGGCGACCCCAACCCTGCCCGAGTCAACCTCATCGAAAATCAAGGAGAAGGACGAGCCCAAGCCGAAGGCTAAGAAGAAGCGACGCGAACGGGATCTTCCCGCTGCGGTCGACATCGAGATCGATTTCCGTATCGTGCATCGCACCTTCGGCTACAAGGACGTCCTTAGCGGGGACTTGCGCGATTACAAGCTCAAAGCCGGCCCCGGCGTCGGCATCAAGTTTCAGTACTACCCCGGCGCCCATTTCACAGCCGGCGTCGGAGCACAGTTCGGGATCGACTTCGAGTGGGAGCGGCTCTTCAACTTCGATTCGACGCGAGTCGTCGACGCCGCGTCGGGCGAGCAGCAGAGCTTTCCAACCGAGGCTCAGCAGTTCTTGATCGGTCTTCGCTGGCGCTACCCCACCGGCCGATGGGAGCCATTCGTCGTCGTCGGCTACGGCGTTCACCGCTTTAGCTTCGGCTTGTCAGGCCCACCGGTGCCAGGCGAGGACAACACCGCGGGCGTCCCAAGCGTGAAGTACGAATTCGTTCGAGTGGGCGGAGGCTTTCGGGTCGAGATCGGAAAGAAGAAGCTCTTCATCCTGGCCGCGAGCATCGCGTTCCGCGGCACCTTCTCGGTCGGACCGATTGGCACGAGTCTCTGGTTCCCGGAGGCCAAAGCAAACGGTATGGATGCCCTGCTGATGATGGGCTTTGCGCTTGGGAAGGGCTTCGAAATCCGGCTCAGCGGTGATTATCGCCGCTACGGCTTCGACCTGAATCCCGTGCCGGGCGAGGCGCCCTATGTGGCCGGAGGCGCGCTCGACCAGTACTTTGGCGGCGCGCTGGGCGTAGCTTGGCGGCGCTAGGCGGGGCCGGGCACACGAAGTACCGCTACGCGACATTGCGCGGTAGACTAGAGCCATGATTCGCGCATGGGCTTTCTGCGCCGCCGCGATGCTGGTCTGCGGTTGTCAGAGCGGAGAAGAGCCGGTTCGCGGCGCGCGCCAGACGGTCGTTCGACAGCCGATTTCTCAGAGGCCGCCGGAGCCTCCGAAAGGGCCTCGCGAATGGCCCTTGCCGGCCGAGCCCGGACCAATGTCCATCAGGCCCGCGACGCAAGAAACGGTGGAGCGGGACCTGGGAGCCGAGCTCAAGGCAGCGGTGGGTCTGCCTATCGATTGCGTCCGGGATTTCACGTCGAGCAGCGCTGCGGCGATTCGCATCAGCGTCAGCGCGATCGTCCGCCCCACGGGAATGTGCATCGAGCCTAACGCATACGGATCCGGCCTATCCTCAGCGGCGCTCAAATGCGTCGAGCGGCGTGTCGGCACCGTGGTGTTGAGACCGCTCGAGGATACGACCCAGTCGAAGACCGCCTCCACAGTCATCGAAATCAACTATGAGCCCCCGGTCATCGTCGAGGCCGATCCAAGCACGCCGGAGCCAGAGCTCAAGAACGTCGTGGAACCCATGGCCAAGCGACCATCGATCCCGCTAATCGAGCAAGGTGGTCCTGGAGTACGGATTGAGGATCCATTTCGCGGTTGGCTCCAGGGCGGCGACGTCAAGCATCCCGACGGCCCGAAGATGAAGAAAGTCAGCGGTCCGAAGCCACGCGCCATCGACGGATACGAAGTCGATGAAAACGCTCAAGAGTGGCGCTGAGACCGGAGGAGGGCATCCTTATTGCCGTCGCCCTCAACCGCGATTCCGGGTGCCTCATCGGCGCACCGGGCTCTGACCATGCCTTCGGTACCGCAGGCGAATTGGTGGCTTCGGCCCCAGCACAAGGCCTTGGAAGTCAGTCGCAATTGCGTCGCCCAGGAGCTCGAAGTCGTAGCGATGCAGGAGCACCGCCATGATTGTCTTGATCTGAAGAAGCGCAAACGCATTGCCCATACATTTGTGTCGACCGCCGCCAAAAGAGATATACGCGAACGGCCTCTTGTCTTCTTCTCGGCCTGGTTCGTACCGCATTGGGTCGAACTGGAGTGCGTTCTCGAAGGTCGCTTCGTCTCGATGCGCGACCAATGGTGAAACCGCAACCCAGTTTCCTTTCTTCACGCGGTAGCCCAGGATTTCGCAGTCCTGTACCGCTGCCCGAAGCAAGATGAAGAGCGGAGGATGAATTCGCAACGCTTCCTTGACGGCGCCTTCTGTCTTTTCGAGGTCGCGAAGCGACTGAAAACTATAGCTTTCTTTCTTTGCGTATCGATCACGAATTTCGTCTCGGACCTCACCGAGGAATCGTGGGTGCCGAAGCAACTCGAGCAACGTCCACGCGGTGGTGACCGCGCTGGTGTGGTGGCCGGCAAACATCGCGGCAACGAGCATGCCTGTGACTTCGTGGTCGGTGAGCCTCTGACCGTCTGCGTATGCCGCATCCATCAGAGTCTGCAGAAAGTCCTCGCCGCGATACCCGGAACGTTTCCTCGCTTCGACGATTTCCGAGACCATTTCGCCCAGACGTGCGCGCGCACGATCGCGACGCCGGAACGCCGGAATCGGCAGGTAAGGGTGGATGTAGCCCCAGGCGACGATGCCGCGTTCGAGGTCATGGTAGACCTTGGCAAACTCCTCGCTCATCTCATTTCGGAATTCCTTGCCGAGGAGACAACTGCTCGAAGTGTAGTTCGTCAGCATGGCGAAGAACTCGCTCGCTTCGATTTCACCCTCATCACCCCAGCTCGCGAGCGTGTCGAGTGTTTCGCGCGCGACGATTTCGGTGTACGTGCGCATGCGATTGTTGCGCAGGGCCGGGTAGAGCATGTGCATTTGCTCGGCCATCCTGGAGGGTTCGGCTCCATAGGCGACGCCTTCTCCAAACACCGGCACCATCATCTTGTACGCGGCGTTCGGGCTGAGCACTCGGTCGGGCTGCCGAAACAGAGCTTCGTGCGCCTCGGGCCCCGTAAAGAGAATGATGTCTTTGCCCAAGAGCTTCAGCTTGCCGACGGCTCCGCACTCGTCGTGCGTTCTTTGAAGCAGACCCACGGTGTCGCGGACGAAAGCTCGGGTGTGACCGATTAGGGGCAGGCCTCCGCGAAGCGCAGGAGGGTCCTTCTCCCCTTTCGTAGTCGGAGATTGCTTGGGAGTCACCGTGTACGGGGTCATCGCGCGCTCCTCGGAAGCCTGGGGTGTAGGGGGTTCTCTCCGACACGAAGCAACCTCACTCCCTCAGCGCCCATCTCCGCGCGCAACGGGAGTAGCCCATCATTCTTGCAAACAGCCGCGAAGCGCTCCGCTGCGGTTGCGTCCGAAAAGAAGGCGACTGCGAGGTCGCCTCCCCCTGCACCGGATGGCTTCGCTGCGCCTCCATGCGACTCCGCCCAGGCCGCAACGCGTCGAAGCTTGCCGTTCACAATCGGCGCTCGCGCGGCCACCCCGAGCGCGTCCATGCGGGCGTTGTACGCCCGCGCTGTGCGGATGACGCCACGTCCATGGTCGGAACGGAACGCGTGGGCAAACTCGGTCGCGTGCTCAGCGAGGGCCCCCATACATCGGTCATGGCGCTTCGGTTCCTGCGCACGCAGTCGACTCACTTGCGCGAGCAAATCGCTGGTTCGCACCGGATCGCCGGTCCAGATCAGCAGCATCACCAGCGAGCTCGGCGGGTTGACCGGCTCGACGATCGGCTTGCCACGGCGGCCTCGAAACCAGAGGAAACCACCATATGTTGCCGCTGCCACGTCCGCCCCGCTTCCCTGCGGGGCAACCGATGAGTGGCCGCGCCATGCCGCAGCGAACACGCGATCACGTATCTCTTCCCGCTCGAGATCGTGACCGTGCGACACGGCGATCGCAGCTGCGCTTGCAGCAGCCACTGCGGCGGACGAGCCCAACCCGAGCTTCTTGGAGCCGTCATACAGCCGCCGGGTATCGAGACTGAGGTGATGGCGAACCGCGCCGAAGTGCTGTTCAGCAGCGGCTATCGCCGCGTTGGCCTCCGGGGGTAGCAGCTCCGGTGTAGGTGATAGTCGAGTCCATCTCGCGACCACCCTTGTGCCCACCGCGGCGACGATCGAGGGCGCGCCCGATAGAACCGCATACTCACCGCAGAGAAACGCCTTGCCGGGCGCCGACACGCCGCGGGGAGTCATGAGCTGACCTCGATACCGGAGCCGGGAGTGGTGAAGAGGACTCGGAGAACGCCGGGAGTCTGCTTCAAGGCGTTGCCGACACGGGGCGCGTCGACGGCTTCGCAAAGCGCTTTGACATGCGGACCGGCATCCATCGTGCTCCAGACCGGTACGCCACTGGCTCGAAGGTCGGTGACTGTCTGAAGCGCTGCGATCGTGGCCGGGCTCCAATAGAGGGTGCTCGGCTGCGAGGTGATTGCGCAGCAGTGAAACGAGAGCGTGCTTTGCTCCATCGCGGTTCCGAGCAGCTCCAAATCGCGGTCGTGAATGGCTCGCTTCACCGCGTCACACCAGCGTGGCGCCGATGCGACCCAGGCATCGTAGAACGGCGATGTCGTCCGCGACCGTTCCATCGCCTCGGTCGAACCCACTGATTTGGGACCGGCTGCGGTGATGGCCAGGACCAAGCGGAGGTCCCAGTGCCCGGGCGGCGCGATTGGCCTTGCTGCAAGCCCGTGTTCGCCTGGTGCGCCGGCCGGCAGCTCGACGAAGCCGCCGAAGACCGAACGAGCCGCGGAGGCGCTGGAACGCCTCGCCAGCGCGCTCAATCGGGTCAGGTCCAGCTCTCGTCCTGTCGCGCAGGTGGCAGCGGCCGCGAGTGCGGCGAAGCCCGAGGCGCTCGACGCGAGGCCTGCAGCTGTGGGGAAGTGGTTGGTGCTCGTCACGGTCGCCCGATGCTCGATTCCAGCGGCTGCTCGCACCCGGTCGAGCAGCTTGGCCGCGCGTCGGGTCTCGACCGCGGTGGCTCTCCGTCCGTCGAGCAGGAGCTGGTCGTGCTTCCGTCGGGGTTCGAAGCAAACTTCCGTTTCGGTGACGAGCTCTTCGAGCGTGAGTGAAATGCTTGGGACCGCCGGTAGATTGCGAGCGATGTCGGACTTGCCCCAGTACTTCGCCAAGGCGATGTTCGCGTGCGCGGTCGCGCGCGCAGGCAAGAGACTAGGCGGCACGACCCACCTCCTCGACGAAGGATTCAGCCGCGAGCGCGGCGGCGATCCGATCCGCATGCTCGGCCTCGGTGGCGAGCGCCACCATGCAGCCCCCGCCTCCCGCGCCGGTGATCTTCGCCCCGAGCGCCCCGGCCGAGCGAGCCTCTCGACAGAGCGCCTCGAGTCGGTGCGTGCTTAGATTCAGGGAGCGCAAGATCTCGTGGTTTCTATTGAGAACGCCACCGAGTGCAATGAGGTCACCGCTGCAGATCGCGGCTTCGGCGTCGATGGCCAGTGTATTCACCTCATCCAGCGCGCGGCGCGCCCACTCTGGGCTCCCTGCGAGCCGCTGAGACACCCGTGCGACCATCTCCTTGGTGTTCGAGCGCTGACCGCTGTGCCCGACGACCAAGAAGATCGAGCCCTTTGGCGAGATCGACCGAGGGGCCGAGGATCGTCGATAGCAGAGCAAGCCGCCCAGGGCCGATGCAAGGTTGTCGATGCCCGAGGGATCTCCGTGGAAGAATCGTTCCCATTCGAGTGCGAGCGCGCCCAGCTCGGCGCGAGACCGTGCTACTCCAAGTGCCTTGTCGATCGCGTCGATCAGGGACACGCCTATCGCGGCGGAGCAACCTAGACCAGCCCCTGGCGGCAGCGCCACGCGAACGACGAAACGGAGCGGTGGACGATCGGCATACCGCGAGAGGATCCGTTCGAAAGCCCGTTCGAGAGGTTCCTCGCTTTCGGCGTTGGGGCGCCATGTTTTTCCCCAGGGCTCGACGTGAAGCAAGTCCTGGTCTGCGGGCCGCGCGATCGACGAGACTCCTCGGCGAATACCCGCCGCGATGGCCGGCGCGCCGTGCACGACCGCGTGCTCGCCAACGAGGATGATCTTCCCTCCACCGAACCCCATCGCAGCGTTCGTCACGTCAGGCCTGGCGGATGGTGAGCTTGTTGGCCAGCTCGATGAGCATGCCGCGGCCTTGAGACCCGAAGCAGGCCCGGTCCAGGGCGGATAACGCGTCGTTTCGCAGGTCCGCAATCCGCTGCTCGAGCCGATCGATCACACCGGAGTCGTGAAGAATCCTGCGTGCTTCTCCGAGCTCGCGTTCGTCTGCCTCGCCTCGACCCACGACGGTCTCAACCGGCAGTCGTTCGGCCGGATCGGTCGAACGACGAAGCTCCACGAGGACGCTACTCATCTTCCCGTGCGGGATGTCCATGCCCGGCTTCCCGGTGCTGTCGGGAGAACCCAGCGCACCGAGGAGATCATCTCTGATTTGGAACGCTTCCCCGATCGGATCGGCCCAATCCGCAAGCGCGTGGAGTTGTTCGGTGCTCGGGTTTCCAAGCAGTGCGCCGAGAAGAAGTGGCCCACGCACGGAGTAGCTGGTCGTCTTCAGAGCGTGCATGCGGGCGACATCGTCGTCTCCAGTGAGGTCGAGCTGTTGGCCGCAGTACACCTGTTTTTGAATCTGCAGGAACATCGCGCTGGCTCGGGCCCAGGACTGAGTCGGGTAGGGTGCTTCGAGAAAGAGCTCCCAGGCATAAACCGACGCCAAGTCGCCGGCGAGCACACCGAGCGCAGCGCCCAGGTGCGGATCCCGATGTCGGCGTTGCAAGCTCGCGTGTACCGCGGTGCCACCCCGGCGTATCTCGTCGTCGTCCATCCAGTCGTCGTGAATCAGAAGATAGCTCTGCAGTAGCTCTAGCGATGCGCTGAGCTCGACCAGGCGCTCCATACCGGTGCCCGGGCGCACGCAGCGGTATCCGGCCACCGCGACTGCGGGTCGAAGACGTTTCCCTCCGCGCATCGTCATCGCCTCGATCTCGTCGACGAGCTCGAGGGTAGGAGGCGAGATCTCCATCATCTCGCGCTTCTTCGCCTCGAAGAACTCGCGCAGTGCAGTATCGACTCCCGCCCGGACCGTCCGAAGCCAATCTGTCGGCACGGCTATCGCCAGGGGTTCAGGGGCGGCTTGAAGGTGCGGGGCTTGCATGGGGTCTCCCTGGTTGCTCGTGATCGGTGAGGAAACGACGAAGAAGCGCCAGTGCCATCACTGGAAAGTACTGTCGGTAGAGTCGGTAGTTCAGCAGTGCGGTTTCGAAGAAAAGACCGACGAACTGCCCGTCGGGCCACTCCCCTGATTCCAGTTGCGTGAGCTCGAGAAATCCCGCGGCGCGAACGAGTGCGGCGACGTTCGGCTCACGTGCTTCGATCAAGGTGATGAGCGCCCAGGCCGTCTGCACCGGGAGCCCTTCGGGCGCATCGACGTACCGTCGCATTTGCCGGCTGGTGTGATGCTCGCCCCAGCCGCCATCCGGGCGTTGATGTGCCAGCAACCAACGGCATGCCTTTCGGACCCGCTGGTCTGAGGGGGCAACCCCGCCAGCCAGCAGACCGCGGACGCCAAACATCGTGCCGTAGATGTACTGCACGCCCCAGGCTGCGTCCCAGGTGCCGTCGAGATTTTGGGCCTCGACGAGAAAAGTGCGGGCACGCTCGATGGCGTGCTGAATCCGATGACGCAAGAGGTTCGGATACCGGTTTTGGACTTCGCGCAAGGCGATGAGCGACGACGCCGTACACTCGACATACGAGCGCTCGACCATGCACCCACCGAACATCTCCGAGGGATTCATCCATTCGAGAGGAATCGAGGTCTTACTCGGCTCATAGCTTCCGAAGCCGCCGTCGGGGTTTTGGCATCGGAGAATGAACCGGCAGGCACGCGCGGTGTCCTCTTGGCCCAAGCACTCGGGCTGCGTCTGCAGCAGTGCGATCAGGGCCTCGGCCGTGCAATCGCTCACGGGCCAGCCATGTCGGACCTCGGAGAAACACCAGCCACCGGTCGGATCAATTCGATTCGCAGCACGGTAGTCGAAGCTCGCTTCCGCGATCTGTTGACCCGCGAGAAACGATGAACCACGGGCTAGCGCTTCGGTGCTGCCTGCCATCGGGACGATGGAAAGGGCCTGAAGCGCAAAAGACGTATCCCAGCAGACGCTTCCTGCGCCAGCGACCCGGGACCCTTCCTCCGCATCCTCCCAAAACCAGGCGTCCAAGCCCGCGACCGCCTCCTCGATATCGGCGTCGTTTGGATCGTTCGACCAAAGCGCCAGGATGCTGAGGAGACCGTTGACCGGGGAGAGCGACAAGTAACTGCTGGCCCTGAGGTCGCTCCGCATCCGTTGGCGAAGCCCGTGAAGGACGCGCGCACGCACGCTCTCGAGTTGAATGCGCTCGTATAGGCGGCTGAGCCCGAAGAGCACCCGGAGCCCGTTGCTCGCGCGAAACGGCGCGTCCTTTTCTCGGACCGAGCTCGCGAACGCTGGGAAATCGATCCGATCATAGCGGCCGGCGTAGAGCTCGGTCCGCAGCGCGGAGCACACCGGGATGTTCGACGCGACGAATCGTTGTCCGTAAAGCACCGCGAGCCCCAAATAAATCGAGCGGGTGTGGCAGTAGTAGTTCGCCGGATGGAGTGGAAAGCGAGCAGGGAGCGCCCAGACCTCGGGAAGGATCGGGTTGACGCCTTCCCAGGGGTAGAGACCCAACAAGGCCAGCCAGACTTTACCCCAGGTGGGGATTCGCTGAACGCCTCCTTCTCGCTCGAACATTTGGCGTGCACCCTGTAGCCACTCGGCCGATTCGGAGGCACCAAGAAGGCGTGCGGCCACGTAGACGAGGGTCGTCACGAAGAGGCTGCCCTCGTCGAACGGGTGCAGCCCCCAAAGGCCAGCATCATTTCGAGTGGCGAGGAAGTGCGCCAGGATGCCGGCACGGCGTGATGGGTTGATCTTCACGCCTATGATCTCTGCCGTGATTGTGTACTGCGCGGTGAGCATCGGACACCAGACGCATTCCCCCTCCCAGCTTCCGTCGGCCCGCTGCATTCGCGTGAGGGCTCCGGCGCCACGATCGAGCGCAGTGCCACGCTCGGACGGCTGTTCTCGCAGTGCGTGTGAACCGATGCGCATTCACTCGGTCTCCGCAATTCTGCGTGCCGCCGATGCGCTGAACTGGCCAATCCGCGCCAGCTTTGCCGCGACGTCG
>CAMYJN010000046.1 GCA_947258625.1 uncultured Polyangiaceae bacterium
GACCCAAAATGTCGACGGCTTGCATCGTGCCGCCGGCAGTGCGCAGGTCATCGACATCCACGGCGACGTGCATCGCTTATTGTGTACCCGCTGCGGTCACCGTTGGCGGGTTTGCAGCTACCTAGGACTCGACATCCCACCGTCCTGCCCCGAGTGTGCGTCCTTGGTTCGTCCCGAGGTGGTCTTGTTCGGTGAAATGTTGCCCTTGGATCGCGCGCGCATCCTGCAGGAGCAGTTGATGCGCGGATTCGATGCCGTGTTTTCGATCGGGACCACCAGCGTGTTTCCATACATCGCCGAGCCGGTCATCGATGCCCGGCGCCGCGGCGCGCTGACCGTCGAAATTAACCCCGGTACGAGCCAAGTTTCACACATCGTCAACTACCGACTTCGCACCGGGGCCGCTGCGGCGATGGATGCGGTTGTCCGCGCGCTCGATCGTGCCTAGGCTTCCCCCTGCCATGGGGGGGCAGGGGCAAGACTATCGGTACGATCGCTCGTACGAAGAAAGCGTTCATCTCACCGATGGGCAGCGGGTCCATCTGCGTCTCATGCGCCCGTCGGACAAAGAGATGCTTCGCGAAGGCTTCGAGCACCTGTCTCCCGATTCCCGCTACGCGCGTTTCATGTCGCCGAAATCGAGGCTGACCGAGACGGAGCTCGAGTACCTGACCAACGTGGACGGCGTGAACCATTTTGCAATGGGCGCCATTCGCCGTCGCTTCGTGTCCACCGACCAAGGCATCGGCAGTGCGCGGTTCGTGCGCTTGTTGGATCAGCCGGACACGGCCGAGCCTGCGGTGACCGTCCTCGACGAGTTCCATGGCAAAGGTCTCGGCTCGATCCTCCTGCAACGGCTGATCGAAGCCGCCTGGGAGCGAGACATACGCTGGTTCGTCAGCGAGCTGCTGGCGGACAACAAGGCGTCGAAGCGCATGATCGAATCGTTGAGCCCCGAGGTGAAATTTCACCATTCAGGAGACGGCGCCTTGGTCGCGACGCTGCCTGTTCCCGAACCCGACCGAACGCCAACGGCCCCTGGCTTTTTCGATGGAACGCCTATCCATAAGCTCTTGTCCTACGTGGCCCGAGCCAAGGTCACGGTTCGGCCTCGCGTGACGAAACCACCTGAGCCGCCTCGCTAGGACACCTGGACCGGGAACATCATCGGGGCGCGCACTTCGACCATGCGCTGCGCGTTGGTGAGCGTGCCGACGATCCGCAAGGCGAACGGGAACGCTGTGCCCGGGCCTCGGCTGGTGATCAGCTTGCGGTCGGCGACGACCGGATGCTCGCTGTAGTCCCCCCAGGCTTCGAGCTGGCTCTTGACGCTCGGATGGCTGGTGAGCTGGTGATGCTGAAAGACACCGTGTGCCTGAAGGGCAATCGGCGCGGCGCAAATCGCAGCGACCCAGCGCCCGCTTTGCTCTTGGTCACGAAGAAGCTCTCCGACCTTGGAAGAGGCAGCCAAGCGTTTCGCGCCTTCCGCCCCGCCTGGAAGAACCACCACATCGAATTCACCGTCGACACTTTCGAGCGCGACATCCGGCGTGATCACGACGCCGCGGCTGCACCGAATCGGCGCGGCGCCCTCGACCCCTGCGACCGTGACCTCGATACCACCACGACGCAGCACGTCGATGCTGATGACGGCTTCCATTTCCTCGCTGCCCTGTGCGAGTAGCACCAGGGCCGTTGGTTTCTCGCTCATCGCAGATCCTCGCAGTTTCGCGACTTGTCGGCTTTGCATATCTCCGCGATTCGCTCACGGAGGGCCGCCTCGAGCTTGGTGAGACCAAGACTCTTGGCCAGGTCCATGGCTGCCGCAGCGCTGACGCGGTCGACCACGAAGGCCTTCAAGCCGAGCAAGGCGCTCACCCGTTGCCCTGACTTACAATGCACGACGGCGGGCAGTGCGTCCTGCTCCCCTAGGGCCTTGGCAAGCGAGCGCGCGTTGGCTTCGGTGAGACCGGCCGGGCCCGGGACTGGGATCGATACGAATTTCATGCCGAGGCGCTCCACGGTAGCCTGCTCGCCCTCATCGCCCGGCTCGCTCTCTGCGCGCAACGTGATGACGGTGCGGTACCCGGCTTCTTCGATCGCCTTAAGCTGATCGGGGGAGGGCTGGCCTCCAACCAGCAGGCCGTTCTTGGTGACCCGAGCATTGGGGATCGGAACCAGCGGTGGCGTTTGGTCGATGTTCTTCGGAGAGCTTGGCTTCTCGCGCTCGCCGTCCGCCAACGCCTCCGGCAGAAAACCCAGGAGACCGCTCAGCGCGATCAAAGAAATGATTGGAATTGCACGATTCAGCATTGGACCCCTCATCCGATAGTATGGCGCTTGAGCGCGCGCCCAATGTACCGGACCTTCTGCCGCAAGGGAAAGCGGCCGAGGTTCACCTTGACCACGCCCTGCGTGAATGCGCTCTTTCGCGAGTAATCGATGTTCACGTCGACGATCACAGGTCGCCCCGTCGCTGCGGTCGCGAGCGCCTCGTCGAGGGCTCGATCGACCGCCATGTCGTTCTCCATCCTCACGTATGCCGCACCGGTGGCAATTGCTACGCCCTCGATCTGCAAATCGCCCGTGATGGTGCAGGTCTTGTCCTTCAACGGAATCGCCTGGAACTGCGAAATCTGGGCGAGCTCGCCGTCGTGGAAGACGAAGAAGATGGCTCCGAGCTCGTTCATGGTGGCGGTCAAGATCTCCAGCGCGGTCATCATGAAGGCGCCGTCGCCGACGATGGCGCAGACCTGCTTCTCTGGGTGGGAGAGCTTCACGCCGATGGTGCCGGGCACGCAGTAGCCCATGCAGTTGAAATCTGTCGGGGAGATCAGGTGCTTCGACTCGTAGACCGGGAACTGCTCGGCGGTCAGGAAGGTGTGATTTCCGTCGTCGACCACGACGTAGGCGTCGCGATCAAGCTTCTTTCGGAGCTGCCGAAAGAAGATCCCGGGACTGACCCTGTCTTCGCTTACTTTGCTGGTCCAGCTTGCGAGGAAGGCTTCCTTCTCCTGCTTGATTCGCCGCGTGAGCTCGCTCCGATCCGAGGGGCGGACCTGCTCCTTTTTCAGCGCCTCCAGCAGAGCCATCATGAACAGCCCTCCGTCGGACTCGATCGCGACGGTGGCCGAGTAGTTCTTACTGAAGACTTCCGGGTCGATGTCAGCGTGGATCAGTTTCTCGGGAATCGGCATGCCGTAGCTGCCTGTGGCGAGCTCTGCGAAACGAACCCCAACCGCGAGGAGGCAATCGACGCCTTCGAAGGCCTTGCGCGCCGCTGGCACAGCCGACGGACCGAAGCCAAAGCCCGCGTGGAGCGGGTGGTCGTGTGGAAAGACGCTGATTCCCTGAAGCGTCGTCGAGACGGGCGTGCCCAGAAGCTCGGCGACCTCGATGCTCCACTTCGTCGCTTCGCGCGCGCCCCAGCCGAGGTAAAGGCCTGGCTGTTTCGCCGCGCGCAGCAGCTCGACCGCGCGCTCGATCAATGCAGGGGCCGGTGCGGGAGGTCGGTACGTGGGCACGAACTTTGGGACTTCGCTGACCTCAGCGGTGAACATCTGAACGTCGCCGGCGATTTCGACGAAGACCGGGCCCGGCAGGCCCGAAGTTGCGATTTCATACGCTTGGTAGATCGTCGACACGACGTTTTCGTGCTTGTCGACCAGGAAGGCCGCCTTGGTGATGCCGTCGAGAACGCGCTGCTGGTCGAGTTGATGGAGCTGGTAGTGGCGCCCCGAGTCCCGCCGAATGCCACCGGAGATGACGAGCAGCGGAACGCCGTCGAGGTAGGCTTCGCCAATGCCACTCATCGCGTGCGTCATGCCTGCCGCGGGAACGACGAGCAGGCATCCGATGCTGTCACTGACACGGCTGAACGCCTCGCCCATGAAGCTCGCGCCTTGCTCGTGGGTCACCAGTACTGGGGTGATCATTTCGCTGCGGTTCAGCTGGTCGTAGATTTCGGTGTTGTGAACGCCGGGAATGCCGAACGTGTACTTCACACCGATGTTTTCGAGGGCCCGCGCCGTCAGCCATGCACCGCTTTGCTTCATGGCTTACCTCACACCTTTGCCGCTGTGGATCGCGCGAGCCGCGACGCGCCCGGAATACACGCAGCCCCCGAGGAACGACCCCTCCAGTGCGCGTTTTCCGTGCATGCCACCACCGCCAAAGCCGCAGGCCTCGCCGACCGCAAAGAGATTGGGGATGGCGTTGCCGTGCGTGTCGAGAACGTTCGCGTCGAGGTCGACTTGAATGCCGCCCAGGCTCTTGCGCGTGAGAATCTGCGTTCGAATGGCGATCAAGGGCATGGAGTCGGGGTCGAGGATCGGCGCCATGTTGCAGGTCCGAAGGCGGTCACCGAGGTACTGACGGACGTGCGCGATTCGTCGAAGTTGGTCGTCGTTCTGAAGCTTGGGGCCGCGCGCGATGTTGGCGTCGTAGTCGGAGATCTCCCGTTCGAGCAATTGGGCATCGACGTCTTTGCTTCCGGCCAACGCGTTCATTTTGTTGGCCAGCTCCGGAATGCTCCCCGCGGTGACGAAGTCCGGGCAGTGGTCGATGAACTCCTGGACCTGTTCGCCGTTGCCCTGCAAGAGTCGCACGACGAAGGCCATCATCTTCTTTTCGCGGACGGCCTGGTTGAATTCAGCTCCCGAAATCGCGAACTCTTTGTTGGCGATCTTGCGGTTCATCACCTGCCAGGAGTACTTCTTCTTCTCGCGGCAGATGCGGTCGATCAGAAAAAGGGTGTCGTAGGAACCGACGAGCGGCGGATCGACGAAACGGCGACCCTCGTAATTGAGCCAGAGCGCCGACTTCCCTGGAACCGTGCTCAGGCCTTGGTTCGGGAAGAGCGGTTCCCAGTGCCGGACGCCCGCTGCGTAATTCCACATTTTTTCGAGGTGCGTGACATTGGCTCCGAGCTCCGCGACGCGGTCGAGGAGCTTCCCATCGGCTTCAGGAATCGAGCCGTTGAGCATGGGCTCGGGCGGCTCGCCCCATTGATCTCTGGGCCAAACCGCGCGGACCTTGTCGTGGTTGCCGGCGATGCCGCCCGCTGCGATGACGATGGCGTCGCCCAGCGCCTCGAATGAGCCGGCGCCGTGCATCCCGTGGCAACCCACGACCTGGCCGCGCTCCCGAGTCAGGCCGTCGACCTTGTGGTCGAAGTGCAGCTCGAGCCGTCCGGCCTTTTCGTGCGCCTCGAGCCTTGGGATCAGCGGCAGAACGATCCCTTCCCCCGTGCCCCAGACGATGTGGAACCGTGGCACCGAGTTCCCGGGCACGAAATAGCCGCGCTCGGTCCAGTTCACCGCGCGGAAGAAGCTCACGTCGCGGTCGGCGAGCCAGCCACGCACCTCTTCGGTGCAGCGGTGGACGTAGGCTTCCGCCCAGCGATATGGCCAGACGTCGTTTGGGTCGAGCTCACCGTAGCGAACCCAATCCCGCATCGCTAGGTCGACCGAGTCCTTGATGCCGTTCTTGCGTTGCTCTGGCGAGTCGACGAAGAAGATGCCGCCGAAGGACCACGCCGCGAGCCCACCGATCCGATCACGCGACGCCGCGTCCAACATGACGACGCGCTTGCCCGCGTCGAGCAGCTCGAGTGCCGTCACCATCCCTGCAAGGCCCGCGCCGACGACGACGACCTCAGTGCTGTATTTGCTTCTTCCAGGCATTGAAGACGCGCGAGCATACCAGATAGGCAGCTCGGAAAAAGGAGCTTCTACGGGCGTTTTTTTCGTTGTTTGCGCTCGAGCTGTCGGGGCTTGCGTGCTGGGCGTGGCCTTGTACGGTCCGGCGCGGAGGGCAGATGCGCGAGCTCGATGGGAAAGTTGCGGTGGTGACGGGGGCTGGACACGGCATTGGGCGTGAAACAGCGCTCGCCCTCGCGGCCAAACGGTGCCGGCTTGCAATTTGCGACGTGAATGAGGCCGCGCTCGAAAGTGTGCGCCACGAGCTCGAGGTCGGCGGTGCCAACGTGACCGCGCATCGCGTCGACGTCTCCGACAAGGCACAGATGGAGGCTTTCGCGGACGAGGTCGTCCGTGCCCACGGCGCAGCCAACATCCTCATCAATAACGCCGGCGTCACTGTCTACGCTTCCTTCGAAGAGCACAGCGTCGAAGACCTCGAATGGATCCTCGGCGTGAACCTCTGGGGCGTGATTTACGGCTGCAAGTTCTTCCTGCCTCACCTCAAGGCGGGCGGCGAGGGTCACATCGTCAACCTGTCGAGCGTGTTCGGCATCATCGCGCCGCCGCTTCAGACGAGCTACGTGGCAAGCAAGTTTGCGGTCCGGGGTTTCAGCGAGTCGTTGCGGGCAGAGTTGGCCGACGACCACGTAGGCGTCACCTCGGTCCATCCTGGCGCAATCAAAACCAACATCATTCAGAACGCTCGCTTGGTCACCGACTCGCACCAAGAGCTCCGGAACACGACCCAGGAGCTTTTCGATCGACTTGGCACGACGCCCGATGTCGTCGGTGCGCGGATCGTCAAGGCCATCGAGTACAATTCGCCCCGGGTGTTGATCACCAAAGAAGCGCGGGTGGCGGATGCGTTGAAGCGTCTGATGCCTGCAACCACCGACGGCATCGTGGCCCGCGTGTTCAAGAGGATCTCCCCGCGGTAGCCGTGGCGGCCGTTCGACGCGAACGTTTCGGAGACTTCAGCGTGCTCCGCCGCGAGGCGATCGGTGCAGAGACGGTCACCGTTCATTTCGCCCATGCGACGGGGTTCAACGCCGAGACCTACAGCAGTCTGCTGGCGGAGGTCGAGCCGGCGATCGGCCTGTACCTGATGGATGCGCGAGGACACGGCCGATCCGAAGCGAGCGCCAATCCTAGGAAGCTTCGATCCTGGCGGCCCTATCGAAACGACCTCGAAGCGTTCGCGAGCACCCTCCCGCAGCCTCTGATTCTCGCCGGGCATTCGATGGGCGCGACCGTCAGCATGGAGCTTGCCGCGACGCGACCCGATCTAGTCTGTGGCTTGGTGCTGATCGACCCGGTCATCGTGCCTCCAGCTCAGATCCCGATGCTGGCCCTGGCGCGCACCTTCGGGCTGGCGGACCGCATCGTTCCCATCGCGCAGATGGCCGCGCGCCGACGGATGGAGTTCCCGTCCAAAGCTGCTGCCGTCGAGAACTATGTCGGCAAGGGTCCATTTCGAACCTGGCCTCGTCAATGGATTGAAGACTACGTCGAAGGAGGGACGATCGACAACGGCGACGGGACGGTTCGCCTGAGCTGTGACCGCGCCTGGGAGAGCAAGACCTTCGCGATGGCGACCGTCAATCCGTATCGCGCGCTCCGGAAAGTGCGCTGCCCGATCACCTTGTTCGCGCGCGAGCACGGCGGCCCGCCGTTCACCCGAGAGTCGCGCGAGGCGTTCATGCGATGCCGGCCGGACACAAGGCTCTTGGTTCTCGAAGACGTCACGCACTTCATGGCGATGGAGCGCCCCGACATCGTTGTCAGGGAGCTCGAGCGTATGGCGGAGCTGGTGCTCTCAGAGCTCGGATAGCTCGCGCTCGAAGCCGCCCGACAAGATGGGAAAGCGGCACCAGGTCTTCGGGTCGAGGTTTTTGTCGTCGACGTGAAAGGAAGGCGCGTAGCGCTCACGCTTCCACTGGTTGCGCGACCAGAGCTGGAAGAAGCGCTTCACCCAGCCACGGAGGATGTTCTCGTCGTAGTCCGAAAATTCGCTTTGCAGAATCTCCAGGCAGTCGGCGGGCGGCAGCTTGTCTCCGATCGCGAGCCGTTCGATGACGTCGAGCACCGGGTAAGGCATCAGATCACCTTCATCGGTCTGCTCGCTTCCCTTTGGGCGGAGCTCGGCAGTCGGCGTTTGCACGTTGACCGCGTGGAGCGCCGGAATCGGCTGCGCGCCCTCGGGGCCTTTGCGCTCGAGCCAGAGAAGCCACCGACGAAGAAAGGCCTTGTCGATTCCGGCAATCGGACTGAGACCTCCACAGGTGTCGCCGTCCATCGTCGCATAGCCGACCGCCGCTTCGGAGCGATTGCTCGTCGACAGGAGCAGTGCGCCTCGCATGTTGGCCAGCATCCAGACGCTCGGACCACGCGCGCGGGCCTGGATGTTCTGAAGCGTGATGTCGTCTTCTTCCCAGGTCAGGGGACGCTCGACGGCATCGGAAATCAGGCTCTCATAGGCGTCGACGATGTGCTGCACGTCGAGGATGTAGAATGTGGCGCCGATTGCCTCGGCCACCGCCGTGGCGGCGTTGCGCGTGACCTCTCCGCTGTTTTCGGTCGGCTGGTAGGCGCAGCAGAGGAGCTTTCGGATCCAGTCGCGGGGGCTCGCCTCGGGGTTCATGCCGATCTTTTCCGCGAACCGCTCGGCGCCCAGCTCTGCGATCGCCCGGTCGACCATGAGCGAGACGAGACAAGCCGCCGCGGCGGAGTCGGCCCCTCCGCTGATGCTCAGCACGAAACCCCGCGAGTGGCTCTTCCGAAGATAGTCGAAGAGGGCGAGTGTGAGTGCACGGGTGAATTCCTCTTCTTTGTGGTCTTCGCTGGCTTCCCACGCGGGTGAGCTCGGCGCACTGCGCTCCATCTTCGCGCGCGGAAACTCGAAGTCGACGCTGATTCTCTTTGCCCCCGGGTCGGTCCGATCCGCCTCGAAGCTGGTGGTCCGGACCTGCTCGGTCCGAGATGCTTCGATGTCGATGACGGCAGTCGTCAAGACCGAATCATCGAAGGTGAGCCGCTGCGATCGGGCCAACATCTTGCCGTTCTGTGCGATGTAGCAACCGCCATCGTAGATCACGCGACCGGCCTCGTTGCCGAGCAAGTTGGCGTAGAGATAGCCCACCGCCATCGAGCGAGAGCCTTCGAGGACCAGGCGCTCGCGCACCTCGTGCTTGCCAAACGCGAAGTGACTCGCGCTCGGGTTCACGATGATGTCCATCGCATGGCCGTCGATCGCCCCGCGGCGTTGCGCGACCCAGGCGTCCTCGCAAATCTCGAAGCCAACGCGCACGCCCGCGAAATCGAAGAAGACGTCGCCAAACGGGTAGCTTTTGCCGTCGCGCTCGAGCTCGACCACTTGATGGTTGGGCCAAGGCTTGAACCAGCGCGGCTCGTAGTGAAGGCCTTCGCCCGCCAGGTGTTCTTTGGCAGCAAAGCCTGCAATGTGACCGTCCGCCACGACGCAGGCGGTGTTGTAAAGACCCCCTCGGCGACGCACGGGCATCCCGATGCTCACCACCATGCCCTTGGTTTGCGGCAGCAGCTCCATCAGCATCGACCAAGCGCGATTCGCAACGTCCGGACCAAGAAACGCATCTTCGCAGCCGTAGCCCGTCGTGCACAGCTCGGGCAGCACGAGCAGCGCCGCGCCTTCGAGGTGTGCTTGCCGCAAGACCGCCTCGATGCGCCGCTGGTTGCCGCCCCAGTCGAGTGGCGTCTGATTCAACGACGCGGTCGCGACCTTGATCGGGATCATGCACCTTCTCTAGCACCGCTCCGCGCTGCCGAGCCTGTTTGAGGATTGACTGGCTAGGAGAGGGGGCGTATGATGATTTCATTGATTGTCATTTCCTGCTAAGTCGAGTAACGTATGGCCTTTCAGCAAGCCCCTCCAAGCCTTGGAAATCAATACGATTCTGATTCGCTTCTCCGCGAGTACCTGGAGCGAACCCTCCCAGCCGAGCTTCTCGAGCGGTTCGAGCCGGAGTACCGCGAGCTCGGCTCGCTCAACGGCGGCGAGCTCTATCGACTGTCCTTGGCCGATCTCGAAAACGAACCGGTTCACAGGGTTTGGGATGCCTGGGGCAATCGGGTCGACGAGGTTGAAGTCACGGAGGTCTGGAAGCGGGCGCAGGTGCTCTGCGCCGAACACGGCCTGGTGGCCGCTGGTTATGACGCGGAGCTCGGACAGTACGCGCGCGTCCACCAGCACATCTTGAACTACGTCGCGCAGGCCTCGCTCGACACCTACAATTGCCCGTTGGCCATGACCGACGGCGCGTCCCGCACGCTGCTCGATTCGGGCAACCAGGCGCTCATCGATCGCGCGCTTCCGCGGCTGTTGTCGCGCGACCCGGCCAAGATGTGGACCTCCGGTCAATGGATGACCGAGCGCATCGGCG
>CAMYJN010000047.1 GCA_947258625.1 uncultured Polyangiaceae bacterium
ATCGAGCTCAGCGAAATCGAGTACAGCGCCGTCAACGGGATGCTCAAGACGCTCGACCCGCACACGGTGTTGCTTCCCCCGGAGATGTTCGCCGAGATGCAGACCAGCACGCGCGGCGAGTTCGGCGGGCTGGGGATTGTCATCTCCGTTCGCGACGGCCACCTCACGGTCATCCGGCCGATGGAGGGCACCCCAGCGTCCAAGGCCGGGCTGCAGCGTGGCGACCGAATCGTGAAAATCAATGACGAGTCGACGCTGAACATGCCGTTGAATGGCGCAGTGACACGGCTTCGCGGCCGTCCGGGCTCCAAGGTCACGATCTTCATTCGCCGCGAGAGCAAGGCTGGCGCTTGGTCTGCGCCCCGGCGCGTCGAGCTCACCCGCGCGATCATCGAAATCGCCTCAGTCGAACACCGAATGCTGCGCGACAACGTCGGCTACATCCAAATCAAGAATTTCCAAGGAAACACCGAGTTGCATCTTCGACGTGCGCTCGCGACCCTGCACAAGAAGCAAATGGTCGGCCTGGTGCTCGATCTTCGAAACAACCCGGGCGGTCTGCTCGATCAGGCCGTGCAGGTGGCCGACACGTTTCTCGAGGAAGGCCCGATCGTCACCACCTCTTCGCAGGACCCGCGGGAGCGCACCGAAGAGTTTGCCGAACAGGGCGGCACTGAGCCGCGCTACCCGATCGTCGTCCTCATCAACGGCCACAGCGCATCGGCAAGCGAGATTGTCGCCGGCGCCCTGAAGAATCACGACCGTGCGCTGATCATCGGCGAGCAGAGCTTCGGCAAGGGCTCGGTTCAGGTGCTCTACCAGCTTCAAGACCGCTCGGCGTTGAAGTTGACCGTGGCCCAGTACCTCACCCCCGGGGACGTTTCGATTCAGGGCGTGGGCATCGTTCCCGACATCGCGATCAACCCCATGACCGTCGACCGCGAGAACATGGATCTCGAGGTCGACGAAACCTTCCGTGAGTCGGATCTCGAGTCCCATCTGACGCACGCGAGCGCGACCGATTCGCAGCGTCCGGCCGTGGTCATGGGCTACTACCTCAACGCGGAGCTGCGCCAACGCCTGATGGAGGCCGAGCCCGGCGAAGAAGAGAACGAAGACCAGGAGGCCTTCCTCATTCGATTCTCGCGCAGCCTCGTCCTCAACGCCAAGTCGCCCAAACGCCAGCAGATGCTGCGCTCGGCCGCGCCGACCATCGAGCGGGTCCAGAAGCAGGAAACCGAGAAGGTCGTGCGTGATCTGAAGAAGCTCGGCATCGACTGGAGTGTGGGTCCGGACGAGGGCCCGAGCCCGGTTCGGGTCACCGCGAAGACGAGCGCGGGCGATAAGGCGGTGCGCGCGGGCCAGCCGCTGACGCTCACCGTGGAAGTGACCAACCAGGGCGAGCGGCCGCTCTATCAACTGCGCGCGACGACCCGTAGCGACAACCTTTGGTTCGCCGGTCGTGAGCTGGTGTTCGGCAAGCTCTTGCCCGGCGAGACCCGTTCGTGGACGACGACCCTCGGCGGTTGCACGACCGAAGACGAAAAGCGTGTGTGCCGAATCCCGCGCAGCATGAACGACCGGGCGGATGCCACGCTCGTCGAGTTCGAAGAAGCGCACGGGTACATCCCGGAGCCGGTCGAGGTTCGGTCCGTGATTCGCGCGCTCCCCCAGCCGCGGTTCGCCTACGGCGTGCAGGTCGCCGACAACATCAACGGCAACGGGGACGGTCGGGTGCAGCGCGGCGAGCAAGTGAGCCTGTATCTCACGGTGAAGAACATCGGCGAGGTCGACAGCTTCGAGGTGCAGGCCAATCTGCAAAACAAGAGTGGCTCCGGGGTGCTGCTCTACGATGGACGCTTCCGGCACGACTCGATCGCCGCGGGCGAGGAATGGGTCGTGCCGTTCTCCTTCCAAGTGCTTCCCGACTTCCAAGAAGACAAGGCGGCCCTTCTGTTTGCCGTCTCCGACACGGAGCTCGGTGCCACGGTGGGTCAGAAGGTCGAAGTCCCGATTTACGACGAACCAGGTCCGGTCAAGGCCTTGCCCACGAAGGGCGTGGTGAGCCTGAGCCCCGGCGTCGAGATCCGCGAGCGGCCCGACATGAACGCACCGGTCATCGGGGTCGTGAAGGGCTCGTTCCGAGTGCTGCACACAGCGACCAGCGGCGCGTTCGAGCGCGTGAACCTCGGCGGGGGGCGGCCGGGCTGGGTTTCGTCTGCCGCTGTGTTGCCGTCCAAGGGCCAGGTCTCTAAAGACCCGCCCGTGGCTTGGGCCACAGGCAACGCGTCGCCCGAAATCAAGCTCCTGCCGCCCGAGAGCTACGTCACCCGTGGTGACGTCTTCCGACTGCAAGGCAAGGCAATCGACGCGCAGCGGGTGCGAGACCTCTACATTTCCACGGGCGGACACAAGGTCTACTACGAATCGAATCAAGGCAGCTCCAATCCGAGAGAGCTTGCGTTCGATGCAGAGATTCCCGTTCATCCTGGGACGAACTCCATCATGGTGGTCGCGCGCGAGGACAACAACTCGGTCACGCGCCAATTCTTGACCGTCCGCCGTGACGCCGAGGACGGCTCGCTCATGAAGACGACGAAGTTCGAAGGCGCCCTGCTCAGCAACGGCAACGGCGGCCCCCACTGACCGGCGCGCCTGCGGCCTGCAAAGGACTAAAGGTAGTTACGGCGAAGACGGGCCCGAGAAGAAGCCCGCAAAACGCTCGACGCCCTCGGGCAGCCGGCCACCGGCACGAATGTGCTGCCACAGCAGCGGGGTCAGCGTCTCGACGGCCACGGACACGCTGACCGCCGGCGCGGTGGCCTCCATCGTTGGACCATATGGGGATTCGATTTCTATGGCCTCGATTTTGCTGCCTTTCCAAGTGACGCGCAGGGACTCGGGATCGAGGCTCGGGAGCGACTGAAGCAGGCGGGCTTCCCCGTTGACCCGGGTGCCGGCGAGAAACGCGGTTTGCTCGACGCGGCCATGCCGCTGGATGAGCGCTGCCAGCCGTTGCCGGGCCCGCGGCTCCTCCTCGACGGCGAGCAGGGCGGCCAGGGCGCGGGTCGGGTCGGCTGCATCCTGGAGCACCGCACGAACCAACGCGTCGCGCTCCGGTGCGGCCAGCTCCGCGTACGCGAAGGCGAGGCCGTCCAGGGCCGTTTGGTCGTGCAGGATTTGGTCGAGAAGGCTCGAAAACGGCCCCCTACGCCGCCGATCTGCGCTCGCAATACCGGGGCGCGTTGGCTTCACAGGGCCCCTATACCTCAGAGCCCGTCGTCCGGCCAGCACCTCCAGATGTAGTGAAACGTATTCTATTTGACTTCATTCACCCACTTGGCTAAAGGCATTCCGTTCAGGAGTCGTCATGCAGGGACCCGAGCTCATTAGACAACACGAGAAGATGGTCCGTGGCCTCGCTTATCGGCTCCGCCGCGAGCTCTCGCTTCGGGGCGAGCTCGACGACTTGATCGCCTTCGGCTTTGGTGGCCTTCTAGAGGCCCAGCGTCGATTCGACCCGGCCCGCGGGGTGCAGTTTCAGACCTTCGCCTATCACCGCGTCCGTGGCGCCATGCTGGACGGCGTCCGAAAGATGGCCGATCTACCCCGCCGCGCGCACGAGCGCCTGCAGGCGCCGGCCGACGTGACGCCCACCGCGTTCCCGACCGCGCTCGATCGGGCCTTTACGCGCATGAGCGCTGCCCTCAGCACGGCGACGGTGCTCCAGGGCAGGTTCGGCGACGAGAGCCCGGAAGCGGCGCTGCTGAAGAACGAGAGCGTGACGCGGCTTCTTCAAGCGCTCCCCAGGCTCTCGCCGAGGCAGCGGGTGCTGGTCCGCGGGTTCTACTTCGAGGGCCGCTCCATCGACGGGATGGCTCGGGATCTCGGCATCTCGAAGTCCTGGGCCAGTCGGCTGCATCGCAGCGCACTCGGCGAGCTTCGCGACGCGCTCGAAACGCCTTGATCAAAACCCGGCCGCTCAGCCGAAATCCGCCTCTTCCCGTGGGGTTACCTGCGCATGCTCCTACGCGCCTGCGCCCCAAATGCGAACCGCGTTGCGCACTTGACCGAGGGTGTGAGCTTTTTAGGCTCAGGTGTGGCAATCAGGGCTCTGCCCTGTAAATTCCGCTGTAAAATGAAGCCAGAATTCCTTGGTTTTGCGGTTTTCTACATGTGGCACGCAAACTGCATCAGTCTTTGCTCGTATGGGGGCTTCGAGAACAGCAGACCCGAAGGCGGCGCACGATAACCGCGGCGTTCGGATTATCGCGAAGTCGGTCTACCGTGAGCTTCGCAATAGCGGCCACAGCCGTTCGGACATCGTCGCATTCACCAATGCGGTGCTCGAGCTGGTGACCACCGAGCTACGTGACGCCCAAGAGGCAGCCGAGTAACGATCGCGAGTCGCGCTGACTTCGGTCAAAAGCGCAACCGATTCGCGTGCTTGGCTCCTTGACCGATTCATGGTGCGCGCTAGGTTCCGCCCTCGCTGGCGACCCATTGGAACTGGGCGGCAGTCGGGAGGGAGTCGAACGAACGATGGCTACGAAAATCGGAATTAATGGTTTTGGACGGATTGGGCGCTGCGTCGCTCGGATCATCGCCGAGCGCGGAGGAGACATCGAGATCGTCGGCATCAACGACCTCACCAGCGCCGACATGCTCGCTCATCTTCTCGAGTGGGACTCCGTGCACCGTCACTTCTCGCACCCGGTCAAGGCCGAGGACGGCGCGATTCGGATCGGGGACAAGCGCATCCCCGTTTCGGCCGAGCGGGATCCTTCAAAGCTCAAGTGGAAAGAGCTCGGCGCCGAGGTCGTACTCGAATGCACCGGCTTCTTCCGAACCAAGGAAGCCGCGTCGGCGCATTTGAAGGCCGGCGCAGACCGCGTAATCATCAGCGCGCCCGGCAAGGGTAAGATCGACGGCACCTTCGTCGTCGGCATCAACAGCGACGAGTTCAACCCGAAAACCGACCGGGTCATCAGCTGCGCATCGTGCACGACCAACTGCTTGGCCCCGCTCGTCAAGGTGCTCAACGACACCTTCGGGATCGTGAAGGGCCACATGGTTACGGTGCATGCGTACACGAACGACCAGGGTCTTCTCGACCAGCCGCACTCGGACAAGCGCCGGGCGCGAGCCGCTGCTCTTTCGATGATTCCGACCTCCACCGGCGCGGCGACTGCGATTGGGCTCGTCATTCCGGAGCTGCAGGGCAAGCTCGCCGGCACCGCGATTCGCGTGCCGACCCCAAACGTATCGCTCACGTGCCTCACCGCGCAGCTCGCCAAGAGCACCGACAGGGACGCGGTCAACGCGGCGCTCAAGGCTGCCGCACACGGCCCGCTCAAGGGCATCCTCCAGTTCGAAGAGACGCCGCTCGTCTCGGTCGACTTCATGGGCAACCCGCATTCGTCGATTTGCGACGCGGCGCAGACTGAGGTGGTCGGCGGCGACCTCGTCGAGGTGCAGAGCTGGTACGACAACGAGTGGGGCTTCTCGAACCGCATGCTCGACCTGGTGCGGATCGTTTCGAGCGCGGACTGATCCCGTGTCGGAGTCCATTCGTTCGATCGAGGACCTGAACCTCGAAAGTGTCGCTACGTTCATTCGCGTCGACTTCAACGTGCCGCTCAAGGACGGAGAAGTGACCGACGACACCCGAATCCGTGCCGCCCTTCCGACGATCCGCTACGCGCTCGAGCAAGGCGCGCGCGTGGTTTTGGCCTCGCACCTCGGTCGTCCAAAGGGCAAGGTCGTCCCCGAGCTTTCGCTCGAACCGGTGGCGATTCGCTTGGCCGAGCTTCTGGACGTTGGAGAGGTGCGTCTTACCGACGACTGCATCGGAGACGGCGCACGCAAGGTCGTTCAAGATCTTCGCGACGGCCAGGTGGCGCTGCTCGAGAACCTGCGGTTCCACGAAGAGGAAAAGAACAACGACGTGGACTTCGCACGCGAGCTCGGCGGCTCTTGCACGGCCTACGTGAATGACGCCTTCGGCGCCGCGCATCGGGCGCACGCCTCGGTGAGCGCCCTGCCCCGTCTGATCGAAGACCGCGCCGCGGGCTTCTTGCTTCAGCGGGAGCTCGAGGTGCTCGACAAGTTGCGCACCAACGCGCCGCGTCCGTACATCGCGATCCTCGGCGGCGCGAAGGTCAGCGACAAGATCGGCGTCATGGAAGCGCTGCTCACAAAAGTGGATGCGCTTCTGGTCGGCGGGGCGATGGCAAACACTTTTTTGGCGGCGCGCGGCCTGAGCGTGGGCAAGAGCCTCTGCGAAACTGACAAGCTTGCCTTGGCGCGGAGCCTGATAGCGGCGGCCGATGAGAGCAAAGTCGACCTCCTTCTTCCGATCGACGTTCGGATTGGCGATTCGATCGAGTCGACCGATGCGCAGGTCGTCGGCGTCGATGCCATCCCGGCTGATGCGATGGCGCTCGACATCGGCCCAGCGACCGAACAGCTCTACCGGGAGCGACTCCGTCGGGCGATGGCGGTGTTTTGGAACGGGCCCATGGGCCTCTTCGAGAACGCGGCTTTTTCGGAGGGCACCCTCGCCGTCGCACGCGCGGCTGCCGACTGCCCCGGGTTCAGCGTGGTCGGCGGCGGCGATAGCGTCGCCGCGGTCAAGCAGGCCGATTTGGCGGACCGCTTCGATCACGTGTCCACTGGCGGCGGCGCGTCGTTGGAGTATCTAGAGGGCCGCCCACTGCCGGGCGTGGAGGCGCTTCAGCCATGACGAAACGCACACCGCTGATTGCGGGCAACTGGAAGCTGAACAACACCATCGCCGAGTCGAAGGCGCTCGCCGTCGCAATCGCCGCCCACGTCGGCGCAGGGCTTGACTGCGAAGTGGTCGTTGGTCCGGTGGCGACCTCGTTCGCCGCAGTGAGGGAGAGCCTCGGTGGGTCCGCTGTCGGCCTCTCGGCCCAGAACACGCACTGGGAAGATTCCGGCGCCTGGACAGGCGAGCTCAGTCCGACGCTTCTGGTCGATGCTGGCTGCGGCTACTGCATCATTGGTCATTCCGAGCGGCGTCAGTTCTTCGGTGAGACCGACGAAGGCGTCCGCAAGAAAGTGGGCGCGCTGTTGGTGCACAAGGTCGTGCCGATCCTCTGCGTCGGCGAGAGCCTCGAACAGCGCGAGGCCGGCAAGACCCTCGACGTCGTCCTGGGCCAAATCGATGCCGCGACCGAAGGGTACGACGCCGTCGCCTTGGCACCGCTGGTGGTGGCCTATGAGCCGATTTGGGCGATCGGCACTGGCCGCACCGCAAAGGCCGAGGACGCGCAAGAGGTTCACGCAGCCATTCGCGGCCGCCTAGCGGAGCTCAAGGGCCAGTCTTGGGCGGATTCGGTTCGCATTCTGTATGGTGGGAGCGTGAAGCCCAGCAACGCGGACGAGCTGCTGTCCCAGCCCGATGTGGACGGCGCCCTCGTCGGTGGCGCGTCGCTCACGCCCGACAACTTCATTCCGATTATCGATGCCGGCGTTCGCCGGGCAGAGAGCTGAGTCTATGTATACTTTCGTTTCGATCGTCTATGTCTTCGTGTGTCTGTTCCTCATCCTCGTCGTGCTTCTGCAGTCGGGCAAAGGCGGCGGGCTTGGTTCAGCGTTTGGCGGCGGCGCCAGTCAGCAGATTTTCGGAGGCGCCGGCGCGGGCAACCTGCTCACGCGACTGACCGCCGGGTTCGCGTTCGCGTTCATGGCGCTTTCGGTCTGGTTGGCATTCCTTTCGTCTTCGGGCGAGCAGGCGCTCGACCGCGCCGTTCGCGAGCAGGCGGCTGCGAAGGAAGTGGCTGCCGAGATCGAAGTCGAAGAGGCCGAGGAGGCCGCGCTGGAAGCGGAAGAAGCTGCCGCGGCGGAGGCTGAGACGCCGATCGACGTTGACAAAGCTACCGAAGAGACCGAGTAGCACCACCGGGGCGCGGAAAAAAGCGCGGCGCGGGAGTTCAGCGGACGGGGCGCCTTGCAGAGGTGGCCGGAAGGACAGCGAGCAGGGGCCACGCAAGGCGCCCCTCGGAGCTCGCGCCAATCGGCCGGGCTTGCTGTCTTGGCCGCTTGTCACTCACACGCCGCAGAACCCCCACATCGCGCTTTTTTCCGCGCCCCTGCATTCATATCCAAGTGCGTAGAAGCGCGGCGCTGAAGTAACCTCCCCCAAGACAGCAGGCGGCAGCGCGAGCCGGAACGGCGAAGCCCGGCGCGAATGCGCCGGCAAGGCAGAGCGAAGCGAATGCCGCGCCAGGGAGGATTACGGGTGGGGGTGGGCGGGCGGTGTAATTAAACCTGACCAGGCCCCACGCCCATCGGCCACGCCCCACCACATCCGCGGCAGCGTCAACGACACCGTCAGCGCCAGCGTTCACCGTCGAGCGTAACCCCCCAACAACGACTTCGGGCCCGGCTCATCGAAGAGCAGCGGGCCCGCGTCTGTATGTGGTTGGCCTCTCAGGCCAAACCCCTACTCGGTCTTGGTCGTCTCTTCTTCCGCGGGCTCGTCCGACGAAGCCTCTTCGGCCTCCGCCGGGGCCTCGGGCGTTTCTTCCGCTGGCGCCTCTTCGGCTTCGTCCCCGCTCGCCTTGATGGCAAACGCACCGAGCTTGTCCTTCAGCGCATCGCCGAGGGTGGCCTGCGCGCCGCCGAGGCTTGGGCCGACTTTGCGCGGTGCAACGCGCTTCTGGGCCTCTTCGGGGCGTGCGACCTGGTTCACGTCCTGGCCCTCTGCCGCGCGGAGCGAGAGCGTGATGGTGCGCTCGTCGTCGTCGAGGCGAATGACCTGAGCCTTCACGATGTCGCCGGTCTTGACGATCTCGGTCGGCTCCTGGCTGAGGTCGGCGCTGATCTCGCCCCGGGGAATCACGCCCTCGACGCCACGCTCGAGCTCGACGTGAATGCCGTACTCGTCGGCGCCGGTCGAACGAACCTCGATGACGGTGCCTTCGGGGTAACGTTTCGGCACGAAGACCCAGGGGTCTTCGTAGAGCTGCTTGATGCCGAGGCTGACCTTGCGGTCGTCGTGGTTGATCGAAAGGATGATCGCTTCGACCTCGTCGCCCTTGCGGTAGATGTCCGCCGGGTTGTTGATGCGCTGGGCCATGCCGTCAACGCCGTCCTCGATGCCGACGAAGACGCCGTAATCGGTGATCGAGCGAACGCGGCCCTGAATGATGTCGCCTGGGTTGTACTTCTGCGTGAAGACCGTCCAGGGGTCGGGCTCGAGCTGCTTGAGGCCCAAGCTGATGCGCTTGTTCTGCGCGTCGAGGTCGAGGACGACGCATTCGACCTCTTGGCCGACCTCGAGCACCTTCGACGGATGCTTTGGCTTGGCCCAGGTCATCTCGCTGACGTGGATGAGGCCCTCGACGCCCTGCTCGAGCTCGATGAAGGCGCCGTAATCGGTGAGCGACACGACCTTGCCCTTGACCTTATTGCCGGCGACGTAGTGGTCCGTCGCGACATTCCACGGGTCTTCCATGGTCTGCTTGAGGCCGAGCGAGACGCGTTCGGTGTCGGCGTTGTACTTGAGCACCTTGACGGTGACCTCGTCACCCACCTCGAAGACCTCGGACGGGTGATTGACCCGGCCCCAGCTCATGTCGGTGATGTGAAGCAGGCCGTCGATGCCGCCGAGGTCCACGAACGCACCGTACTCGGTGATGTTCTTGATCGTGCCGGTGACGATTTGATCCTCTTGAAGGTTCTCGAGGGTGGCTTCCTTGAGGCGGTCGCGCTCCTTCTCGAGAAGCACACGACGAGAAAGGACGATGTTGCCGCGCTTCTTGTTGAACTTGATGACCTTGAACTGGAAGGTCTGCCCGAGCAGCCGATCCAAGTTGCGAACCGGCCGGAGGTCGACCTGCGAGCCAGGAAGAAAGGCCTTCACGCCGCCGCGGATGGTCACGGCGAGGCCGCCCTTCACGCGCTGGGTGATCGTCCCTTCGATGAGCTCGTCGCGCTCGCACGCGGCGCTGATTTCATCCCAAACTTTGAGCTTGTCCGCCTTCTCCTTGGAGAGCATGACGAGGCCGTCTTCGTTCTCCTTGGATTCGATCAGCACGTCGACGGCATCGCCGGCGGTTGCCGAGATGTTGCCT
>CAMYJN010000048.1 GCA_947258625.1 uncultured Polyangiaceae bacterium
CCCTAGAGCAGGCCCCTGCGGGTCTCGGCGCCGCCTTGCGCAACGCCGGATTCGAGAGCTTCACCGCCATTCAGCAGGCTATTTTGGACCCCGAGTTGGCGGGCCGCGATTTGCGAATTTCGTCCCAGACGGGGTCCGGAAAAACGGTGGCCCTGGGGCTGCTCCTCGCCCCCTCTGTCGCGATCGCCGCTGCCATTGCGCAACCAAAGAAGTCTCGCAAGTCCGCTCCCGCCGCACCCATGGCGCTGCTCATCGCCCCGACACGCGAGCTCGCGGGCCAGCTCGGGCGAGAGCTTCGCTGGCTCTACCAACCGCTCGGGGCCCGTGTCCTCGTGGTGACCGGTGGCACCAGCGTGATGCAGGAGCGCTACCAGCTGTCCACCCTTCCCCAGGTCGTCATCGGCACGCCTGGTCGTCTTCTCGATCATCTGAAGGCCGGCGCCCTCACGCTCGAACGGCTCGAGACCATCGCGCTCGACGAAGCCGATGAGATGCTCGATATGAACTTCGAGGAAGAGCTCGACGGCATCCTCGGCTTCGCGCCGGAGGCCCGTCGCACCCACTTGGTCTCGGCGACGTTTCCAGGCGAAGTAGTGCGGCTCGCGGATCGGCTCCAGCAAGACGCTGTCTCGGTGCAAGGGACGGCTCTAGGCAAGGCGAACGCCGACATCGAACATCTCGTGATGCACGTCCGCCAAGCCGATCGATTCAATGCCGCGATCAACGTCTTGCTCCGCTACCCGGAAGACAAGACCTTGCTCTTCGTACGAACGCGGACGGAAACGGTCCGACTTGCCGATGAGCTTTGCGCTGCCGGCCTCGCCGCGCGTGCGCTCAACGGCGAAATGACCCAACGCGAGCGAACCGCGACGTTCAGTCAGTTTCGAAACGGCGCCATTCGCTACCTCGTCGCAACCGACGTCGCGGCGCGCGGCCTCGACGTGCAAGACATCGGCCGGGTCATTCAAGTGGATCTCCCCGACAACGCCGATGTATTCACGCACCGGAGTGGACGCACCGGGCGGGCCGGACGGCGCGGCACCAACGTGCTGTTTGCGGCAGCGCGAGCCGAGCGTCGAGTCAAGAGCACGCTCCGTGCCGCACGCGTGGATGCCCGTCTGGTCCCCATTCCAACACCGGAAGAGATCATTGCGGCTGCCGACGAGCGGACTGGCGAACGCTTCCTTCGGGACCTCGCCAATCAGACCGATGAGCCCAACAGCCAGACGAAGGATCTAGCCGAACGCCTGCTGGCAAAGCATTCGCCCGCCGAGCTCGTGGCCTGCCTTTTGAAACGAGAAACGGAGCGCAGCCAAGGCGCCCCAAAGCGCGTCCGAGACGATGCGAAACCCACGCGCCACGAGCGCAGCCCTCGAAAGGTTGGTCCAAAGGGGCAATCGCGGCAGCGACCGCAAGGCGATTTCATTACCTATCAAGTCAGCTGGGGCGGACAGGCGGGCGCCGATACGAGGAAGCTACTGGCGATGATCTGCCGGCGAGGCAACGTGTCGAGCGAGGTCGTTGGCGCCATTCGAGTCTCCCCGAAGAGCTCGACCGTGGACATCTCGGCGAGCGCGGCACAGCGCTTCGAGCGCGCAGTTGCCCGGCCCGACAAGCGAAACCCGCGGGCGCAATTCCGACGATGGGATCCAAGGGCAAAGGCAAAATCAAGCGCCGACGCGAAACGTCCGCGACACCGTTCTAGCAGCGCCCGCTGCGCCTGAGCGCACGCGGCGACTAAACGCCGATCAGGCTCGAGCAGACCCGAACGGATTGGGCTTCCACATGCGAACGCCCAACAGGAATGGAACGACCCAGTACGGCCCGTTGAAAGCCCAGAAGATCGCTGCGTTACCTGGCGGCGGCCCGATCCAGTACTCGTAGATCAAAAACTCGGTGCAGCCATGCAGCATCGCACCGACGTAGACGAGCGCCATGGGCCGGATCCAGTTCTTTCCCTTGATGAACGCGTAGACGAGCACGAGATAAAACGGCCCGTAGATCATCCCCGAAATACCGGTGTTCACCCGCACGTAGGGGTGATCGGCGAGAAAGAAATGGTCCTGCGCAATCTCGCCGTACCAGCGATTTGCGCGCGACCAGAACGCATCTCCTTCGAGCAGCCCGAGCGCGTGCCAGGAGTCCGAGAAGAACGATGAAAATGCAAAGAACGAGAAGCAGAGCACGAAAAAGATGTCTTTCTTGCGTAAGCTCAGCGGGAGACCGGTACCTGATTCACTCATCTCAACTCCGGGTGGGGGTCGCTGCCGATTTCTGGTTGCTACAGGCTCGTGCCTGCGCGGCCGTGTGAAGCTCTTGGAACTGCTCGACGATGCCCTCGACGATGTTGTGAACGTCCGGCAGCGCGTCCCAATCCGAATTGAAGCCCCAGAAGACTTTGCCGGCATAGCTGAGCACGGCCAGCGCGAGCGCCTGATTCGGAAAGAGCGGCATCATCGGATAGATCGCCTGCATTTCGGAACCCAGGAAGTAGAGCGGCATCGACGGGCCAGGGACGTTGCTGACGACGACGTTGAACGCACGGTTTCGGGTGGCCGAGCGACTGAGCTGAGCGAAGAAGCGACCACCGATTCGATCGGCAAGCCCCTCGAGCCAGGACACGCCGAGCGCCTGCTTGCTGTGCTTCAGCTCTTGGGTGGTCTCGACCACGCGTCGTAGGCGCGCAATGGGGTCACGTTCACCGACCGGAAGCTGGGCCATGATCATCGCGACGCGATTGCCGAGATCTTTTTCTTTGTCTTTGCGCAGGTTCACCGGAATCAAGGTGCGGAAGTCGATGTTGTCGGTGGCAGTTCGGTGCTCGCGGAGATACTGACCCAGCGAACCTGCGGCGGTTGTCAGGACAACGTCGTTGATCGTCCCGCCGAGCCCGGCCCGCACCTCCTTGATCTCGCGCATCGAAATGTCGGTCCAGTCGAAACGGCGATGCGGACCCACCTGGTCCGGATTGAACGGCGTCTTGGTCGCGGCTCGCCAACCCAACTTTGAGGCCTCCATCAAACCTTGGACGACGTCGCGCGCCTCCTGCAGAGCGTCGTTCGGCCGCCGAAGAGGCGCGAGCAGCTCAAATGGCGCTCGGACTCGCCGAACCATCTCGGTTGCCACGAGCTCCGCACTCCGAGGTGCCGGACGTGGCTTCCACGGTTTCGGCCTACCCGTTCGCTCGAAGGGACGTCGGCCCAAAAGCGTCTGGATGATGCTCATGCCCGAGATGCCATCGGCCATGCAATGATGGACTTTCGTGACCAGGGCGAACCTGTCGTTCTCGAGGCCGTCGACGACCCAGACTTCCCAGGGCGGCTTGTCGATGTCCAGCGGGAGCTCCAGCAAATACCCACAGACCCGCTTGAGGACGCGATCATCGGCGGGTTGCGGCAAGGCGATTTGCCGAACGTGATAGCGGACGTTGAAGTCTTCGTCGTCTACCCAAATCGGGTGGTCGAAGAGCGGGATTTTGATGAGACGCTGGCGATAGCGGGGAACCCTTTCGAAAGACCACTCGTAGTTGTTGAGGATCTGCTCGAAATCGAGCCCGCCGTCCTCGGTGCGCAGCGGGCCTGCCTCGAAGATCATGACTGCCGCTTCGTGCCAGTGCGTGTTCTTCTCCTCAAAACCAAGGAGTGAGGCGTCCAGAGCAGAAAGGCGATCGTAGAAGGTGTGCGACATCAGCGGGGTTGCGACTCCCCTGCTCTTCTACCCTTTGAAGGCTTCGGCCGACAACCCCCTTTTGCGTCTCGCTCCAAGCACTTTGCGCCGAAACTCCTGGATCACGGGAATCGGGTCGAGCCAAGCCGACGCATCGGCACGATCGTTATCATGCTCACACATCTCTCCGGCAAAGCCTTCCGGGATTTGGCTGAAGTGCTCGGAAGCATCGGCGTCTTCATCGAAGTAGTGATACTCGAAGCCCGGCACGAACAGGTCTTCGTCGGCAACCACATCGATGGTGCGAACCCCGAACGACGAGAGCTCCGTCGTCGTGGCTTGCGGCGGGATGATCCAAACGTGCTTGGGGCCTGCCACAATCAGATACTGCACCTTTCGATTGCGTGAGAGGATGCGGAAGCGCTGGAGATTGCCGCCGTACATCGCGCTTCTCAGCTCGCTGATCTCCAAGATGCCCTTTGAGAAGTCCGGCTCGAAGCCAGCGACGATCTTGAGCGAAGTCGGGTCGTTCTTGCGCGTGAACCACGCGATGCTTCGACCGCCGTTGATCAGGTTTCGGCGATCGGCCGCGGCCTTCCGTCGTGGCTCGGTGAAATCTCGATATGGCGCGGTGCGCGAGGCCGGCGCGCTTCGGAGCAGAAGGTAGAGGGCTTCCTCGTCGTTCAGGGCGTGTCGCGTCTTGCGGTTGAGCGTTTCGAGCGCGGTCTGCATTTCAAAAGGCAGATCCGTGGTCGACTCGACGCACTCCGTGACTTCATACCCGCCACGCGCCAGCACTTTCACGTCACCTTTGCCGATCCAGAAATCACCGTCGGTCGCGATGACGTGCGAGGCGGCGCGCCAGATCAGAGACAGATCTTTGTAAAAGATGCGCGGAAAGATCTCCGTCCGACCCGTCTTTCGGTGACGCTGTACGACATAAGCGACGAAGAAACGCAGTGCGGGATTCTGCCGAACGTTGGTCAGAAAGAACCGATTATCGAAAAGCGAGATCTCATACTTGGGCGTGTACCCCGAAGACAGGAGCCCGATCGGGTCGTCTTTGGCTTCACCGGCTGGACGTAGCTTCGCGCCTGAATCGAGGAGCTTGTGGAACTCCTGTGCGACATGGCGAGGGGTCCGATCCGCGGGCGCGACGCTCGGGACGATGCGAGTAGGAATGGCTGAAGTCATGGCTGGTAGCGACGTAGCGTACTCAGGCCGCACAAACCAGGAATACCGGCCCTTGCGGTCAACGAGCGCCCGCATCGTTGGCCAGTTCTAGCGCGCAGGCTGACGACGGCCCAAGATAGTGGAACATGAACATGACCCCTCCGATGTCGCGCTGCCTTGCTCACGTCCTCCTCTCGCTATGCGTCCAGATCACGAGCTGCGGCGGTGATGGCTGCGATGCCGGAGGCTGCAGCGGCACCGGCGGACCGACCGACATCCGTCTAGAGGTCGAGGACTTCATCACCGGCCTCGAAAAACCATGGGACATCGCTTGGCTGCCCAACGGGACTGTCTTGCTGACCGAGCGCCCCGGCCGTCTCAAGGTTTACGTCGACGGCGTCGGCGCGGCGCCGTTCGTCGTTGCACCCGACGACGTGGTTGCGCGGGGCGAAGGCGGCATGATGGGGATCGAGGTCGACCCGGACTTCACCAACAATGGATACGTCTACGTATGCACTACGTCGAACGAGGGCGGCGACAACGATGTCCGATTGCTGCGGCTCACATTGCGCACCCCCGACGGAGGCGCCGTGGTCGCGCGCGAGGACATCGTCATCGGAATGCCCTACAGCACTGGACGGCACAGTGGCTGCCGGCCGCGCTTCGGGCCCGATGGGTGGCTGTGGGTTGGAACCGGCGACGCCGCAATCGGGACGAATCCGCAGGACGACGACTCGCTTGGCGGTAAAGTGCTCCGTGTCGGACGCGACGGCGCAGCCGCCCCCGACAACGCCCGCGGATTCCGATGGTTTTCAAACGGGCATCGCAACATCCAAGGGATGGCATTTCGATCCGACGGCATCGGGATGTCCGCCGAGCACGGCCCATCGATCGACGACGAAATCAATCTGCTCGTGCCTGGCAACTTCGGCTGGGATCCGGTGCCCGGCTACAACGAGTCGGTTCCGATGACCGATCTCGAGAAGTTCCCAGATGCGGTACCCGCTGTCTGGTCGAGCGGCTCACCCACGCTCGCGCTGGCGGGCGCGACGTTCCTCGAAGGCAGTGCCTGGGGCAATTGGGATGGGGCCCTTGCGGTGGCCACCTTGAAGGCCGAGCACCTCCACATCTACTTCGTCGACGCCGGGGGCGAGGTGACCGGCGAAGAACGCGCCATCGAAAACCAAGGGCGCCTCCGCACCCCTCGCCAAGGCCCCGATGGCTTGCTCTACATCACCAACGATGGCGGGAGCGGTGACGGAAAAGTCCTGCGTGTCACACCGGTGCCCGCACCGAGCACTGACGAGCCGTGAGTGCCGCCTACTACGCAATAGCGGCCAGGGTCGACGCGCATTTGAAGGCGACCTGTTGAGCCAGTCGACCTATTCTGCCGCAGCCGCCTCGACGGCCTGAAGCAAGCTCTTTGGAAAGACGCGGCCGGCCATTCGGTCCCGCACTTTCTTGGCGGCTGCGTCCCACTCGGCCTTGTACTTGCTGGTATCGGTCGCGGTGATCCCCTTGGTGAGGATGACGTCGTAGGCCTTCTGGTCGTCCCGGCGAATTGTCTTGTTGAGCAGCACTTCAACGCGCTCGCAGGTTCGCAGGAACGTCTCCTTGAGGTCCGGCGGAAGCCCGTCGACCTTCTCCTTACGCATCACCATGCCCCCCGCGATGATCGCCGAGTTGTGGCCGGTCATGTATTTGACGCGCGTGTACCACTGAAGCGCAACCGCCGTGAGCGCGGACGACGTCACGACGTCGACCATCTTGGTCTGAAGCCCGGGATACACTTCGTTCACGCCGAGTCGAACGCCGTTGGCGCCGATCACGTCGTAGAACTCGATGAAAACCAGGTCGTCTTTCCACATCCAGGGCCGCATCGACTTGATGTCCGAGGGCTTCTCGATGGGTTTCTGTGAAAAGAGCCGGGTCTTTCCCGCGTCCCCCCAGGCCAACATCACGAAGCCTTCGTCGTCGAACAGCTTCTCGAAATCCCCGGCCATCTTCGTCCGCACCCGGTCAAGCTTCTCATAGGTATCGAGGAAATTCGGCAAGACCAAGATCACCATCGGCCGGACCAGCATGCTCATGCCCGTCATCGTGACGACGCCGCCATCGAGCTGCCCCACGCGCATCTTTCGAACGAAGTCACGCTCATCGCCTTGAGCGCCACCCGGATAAAAACGCAGCTTCAACCGACCGTCGGTCTCCTTTTCGAGCGTCTGCTTCCAGGCGTTGAGGACCTTCATCCACGACGAGCCGGCCGGTGCAAGAGATGCGATGCGAAAGGTGATCGCCTCTTCCGCGCGGCTGCTCGGGACGCTTCCTGGGAGGCCCACGAAGACGACGGCCAGGAGGACGACGAAAAGGAAATATCGGTTCACGGGAAGGGATATACCCGGACCTGGCTACGTTCGTCTAGAGCCCCTACGCTTCGCCCTCCGGGTGACCAGCTTGAACACCCGCTCGAACATCGCCGCGTCTCCCGAGATGGGCTCCCGCAAGTCTTTCCTGTCTCCTGATTCGGGGTACAGCTGATAGGCTGCGTTCAGCACTCGATCGATGGTGTTCGGGGCGACTCCGTACGCGAATTCAAAGAGATTTCCGACGGGCGTGGCTACTCGCTTGGGCTGGTGGATGATGCCGTCGACAATCAGGTCAGCGGCCTGCTCAGCGGTCCGCATGGGAAACGCATCGTAAATGGTGGTTGATGCCATCATGGGTGTCTTGACGAGCGGCATGTAGATGGTCGTCACCTTGACCCCGTCCCTGAGTGCTTCCACGGCGAGCACTCGGCTGAACGCGTCGAGCGCCGCCTTGCTGGCAATGTAGGCGCCGTACCGCGGGACGTTCACCTGCACCCCGATGGTCGACACGTTGAGGATCTGCCCCTCCTTTTGCGCGCGCATCGCCGGAAGAAAGCCCATGATCAGGCGCACCGCACCGAGGAAGTTGAGCGCCAACGTGCGCTCGAAGTCGTGAACTCGGTCGTAGGACTTCTGCACGCTTCGGCGAATCGAGATGCCCGCATTGTTGACGAGGATGTCCACATGCCCCTGCTCCTCGAGGACCGCCGCGATCAAACGCTGCGTGTCTTCGGCGTTCGAAAGGTCTCCGGGGTAGACGAACGCTACACCGCCTCGTTTCTCGATGGCCTTCTTCATCTCTTCGAGCTTCTCAGCCGAGCGGGCGACCAGAAGTACTCTGGCGCCGGCATCGCTCAAGCGGTTGGCGAGCGCCTCGCCGATTCCACTCGACGCGCCGGTTATCACGATCGCGCGGCCGGAGACCCGCTCGCGCAGCCGACCTTCTTCGGTGCTGGACACCTGCGAATCGTAGCCGACGGGATGCGATCTGCGTCGAAAAAGATCGGCTATCGTTCCGCCTCGCGGCGATCACGGCATGCGGCGTTGGTCATCCGGCAGGTCGAGCGCAAGGGTGCCGCCCGGGTTGAGCACGTTCCGGGGATCGAAGTGACGCTTGAGCGCACGAAACACCTCGAGCTCGTTGCTGCCGATCTGACCTTCGAGCCAGGGCGCGGTCATCTTCCCGATGCCGTGGTGGTGGCTCATCGTCGCGCCGGAGGCCTGAACGGCGTCGAGAATCCCGCGGTGAAATTCCAGGAACTCCTGGTGACCCATTTTCGCGATGAAGATGAAGTATAGATTCGCGCCCTGCGGGTAGCAGTGTGACATGTGGGTCATGCAGACCGTCTGCGGTCGGCTCTTCACGTACGCCCGGACTTGCTCGTGCACTTTCGGAAGCTCGTCCCAGTTGGTGGCGCACTCGAGGGTGTCGATGAGAATGCCATAATCCTGCAGGTCTTCGCGCATGTACGGATCGGCAAAGCGACCGTGCTCCCACTTCTTGGTAATGAATCCGGTGGTGTACATCCCGCCCCGCGCTTTGCAGACCTGGCGCAGGCGGCGTTTGACCATTGCCGTGTAGGCGCGGTCTCCGTCGACAGTCCCCAACATCAGGCAACGCTCGCCCTTTTTGAACCCTCGCAGGCTCACGAGTGTGTCGATTGGCGTGCCCTCGACCCCGTAGAGCTTGAAGGCAACGTCGGTTTCCTCCGGGTCGGACAATCGAAAGACCGACGGAACCCCAAATTCGCCCTGCATGATCTCTCGTACCGCGGCCGTTCCGCTCTGCCAATCCGGAAAGATGAAGCTGAAGCGCCGCGTGTTCTCAGGCTGATAGCGAAAGACTTTCAAGGTCACCGCCACCAGGATCCCGTACGCCCCTTCGCTTCCGATCATGATCTGATCGAGGTTCGGTCCTGTAGAATACGCGGGGACTTCGACAGTTTTGATCGTGCCAACCGGCGTGACGTACTCCTGGCTCAGCACCAGATCTTCCGCCTTGCCGTAGTACGTCGAATTCTGTCCCGCGCCGCGCGTCACCACCCAGCCGCCTGCCGACGAGAACTCGAACGATTGTGGGAAATGACCGCAGGTATACGCGTGCGGCGCGTTGAAACCCTCGCGGGCACCATTGAGGGCTGCTTCGAGATCAGGCCCGAGAATCCCGGGTTCCACCGTGACCGTTTGATTGACTGTATTGAGGGACAGGACGCGATTCATGTGCGTGCCGAGATGGATCGAAACCCCGCCTTTCACACACTCGGTGCCTCGAGTCACGCTCGAGCCTGCGGCGTAGGTGTAGAGAGGGATCTCTTGCTCGTGGCAGTAGTGAACGATCTGCTCGACATCGTCTCGGTCGCGCGGGTGAAGCACCAAGTCGGGAAGGTTTTCTACCTTGTGGTCGCGGAGGCGAAGAGCGTCGATCATCGTCTTGCCGTAGGACACACGAAGCCTCGAGTAGACATCGTCGCTCACGTTCTCGTCGCCCAGCAGACGGCGGAAGAAGCTGACCTGATCGGAGCTGAGCGAAATCGAAGCGTCCGCCATCACCTCTTCGAGGCCGAGCTTCTGCGGCTGCTCGAAGTGCTCGTCATCGAGCTCAAACGTCTCCTTCATCAAGGCGTAGAGCCTCGGATTCGGATGCTTGTAAGCCTCTGGCGCGCCCCACTTGAATGCCGAACGATAAGAACGCGATGGAAGCGCCCCCTCGAACCACTGCGGAGTGAAGGAATCCTTGTCCGTCATGCTTTGTCTCTTTTCGTCGGTTTGACCGGCATGTCCCACGGAGTGCCCATGAGCGCCAGCTTCATTCGCGCGA